>JAZDDD010000667.1:0-2307 GCA_036679545.1 Gemmatimonadota bacterium
GCACCGACCGTCACGTTCAAGGATTCCGAAAACAACACACGCATTACCATCGGCATCGCGTGGAATGACATGCCGAGCATTCAGTTGAACGCTGACGACGGAACAGCACGCGTAGCGCTCATTGCGCGACCGGAAGGCAACGGCATGGTGCTTGTCGTGGACAATGACGGAAACAAAAAGGTCGTCACACCCGGGTGACAAAACGGATCTTACTGGCCGACGCCGACGCATTCTTCGTGTCGGTCGCCAAGCTGGCTGACCCTGAAGGTGCCGGTCGCGAATCGCTATTGATTGTAGGCGGGTCCGCCGATGGTCGCGGTGTCGTTACGTCGGCATCGTACGAAGCTCGTGAATACGGTGTACGTTCCGCAATGCCGACAGCACAGGCCCTCCGGCTCTGTCCCAACGCCAAGGTTGTTCCCGTTGCACGTAATGCGTGCGTGCAAAAGAGTAAACAAATACTGAAAGTTCTGCGACGTTATACCCCGGTGGTCCAACCGGCGAGCATCGACGAGTTTTACCTTGACATGTCGGGCACTGAAAAGTTGTATGCGGACGAGACCTTCGAGAAAACGGCCCAGCGCATCCGCGCAAACGTATTGGCCGAAACGGGGCTGTATGTGTCAATCGGTGGTGGAAGTTCAAAAATCATCGCCAAGATCGCAGCCAAAGTGGCAAAGCCCAGGCCGGGGCGGCAACAAACGGGTGTCCACATCGTCCCGCCCGGGGCAGAGGAAGCGTTCATGGGAGCGCGGGCCCTTGCCGATGTCCCGATGGTGGGGCCAAAATTCCAGCAGCAATTGGCGAAACACAATTTGCACACCGTGGCCGACGCCCTTGCAGTTTCATCCGCAAAACTCTGCGACTGGTTCGGCACACGGGCCGGTACATGGCTGTTTCAACGAATCCGCGGAGAAGACGCCACACATGTCTCGAGGGGTTTCCGGCGAAAATCGCTCGGTCATGAAGAGACGTTCTCGCGAGACATCGAAACAGACGAGCAATTGGACGAACAGCTGGTAAGACTTTCAACACGAGTCGCGTTAGATCTAAGAAAAAAAAGACTCGGTGGTCGTACGATTACGGTCAAAATCAAAGATTCTGATTTCACGGTTCGATCGGCAGGAAAAACGTTGACACGTTCCGTATCAACCGACCGTGTCATCATCAAAACATCCCGTGCTTTATTGAGGCAGCTCCGTGACGATCGCCATACAAAGGCACGGCTTTTGGGTGTGACGATTTCTCTGCTTTCAGAACGCCGTGCACCGCAATTGGACCTGTTCGCTGAGGCGACAACCGAGCGCGACGGCCTAGAGACAGTCCGTGACTTCGCGCTTGCACAGTCCGTGGACGATATCAGTTCGAGATTTGGAGGAAAGAGTATCGTGCGTGGCGTGCAGGTAAAACACCGCGGGTAAATCACGCCATTACTCGCCTCGTGGTTCACCACTCTTGCCGGCGGTGCCGTTGTCCTTGAGGGGCAACGGTCTGCCAAAGAACAGGATCACCACGACGAGTACTATCGGAACTAGAACGTACCAGATTACACTCACGTTACCATCCGCGTGCGAGTGACATCAAACTATATTCCCGCGCCGGTTAACGTAAGATACCGCTTAAGCCCCTTGTACCAGGAAGCAGGCGCTACCCCGTGACGCAACGTCAAGTCTTTGGTTCCCGACTCACGATGATACTCACCATGATTGGTGTCGCCGTGGGCCTTGGCAATGTGTGGCGGTTCCCATACATGATGGGGCGATACGGTGGCAGCGCATTTCTGTTTGTATACATCGGCTTCGTATTACTGTTTGCGCTGCCGGCACTCATGGGCGAGTGGGCGTTTGGCAGGGAATCCCGCAGTGGACCGCTTGGCGCTTTTCGTCAGGCGCTGGGTAAACCCGGTTCTGCCGTGGGTGCCGTGTTGCTTTTCACCGTTCTCGTCGCAAACTCGTACTACATTGTTGTGGTTGCGAACGTAGCGTATACGGCAGGCTTCTCGCTCCTCAGAGGTTTTTCCGAAACCACACGCGCGGCGTATACCGACGGTCTTGACAGTGGCGCACTCCAATTGACAATCGCATTGGCCGTCATAGGCACGGCAACACACGTGTTGTCCAAAGGCCTCAATGACGGCATCGAACGCATCAGCAAGTTCTTTGTTCCGTTTTTTGGTGTCATCGTGACATACCTGATCGTGTCTTCACTCACGATTCCAGGTGCCCTCTCCGGTTTGTCCGCGTTCCTACGACCGGACCTTTCACAACTCAATGCGACGACTATTTTTGCGGCCATGGGTCAGGCGTT
>JAZDDD010000668.1:0-5812 GCA_036679545.1 Gemmatimonadota bacterium
CTCAGCATCAACGTTCGACACGTAACTCTCAACCGAAGCCGCCGCCCCAATGAACGTTGAACGTTGATGCTGAGTGTCGAGCGTTGAGTGTTGAGTAGTGTCGAGTGTTGATTAGGCTTGATCAACGGGTACGTTTGCTGGTACGATGATCGACCAGAGACTCACGCACGCCCACAGGCCCTCGAGTAAAATGAAGCCCACGCGCCGGTCGGCGATGGCTACAACGGCAAGCAACACCGCACCGATGAAGTTTGCCCAAAGGTACAACAGCGCGCGGTTCGACAACAGAGAGCGTTGATTGGCAAAGTACGCGGACAGGATCAACAAAGCCCCGGCAATCGAGAAACCTTGCAAGAAAAGATCGTTCACGGTGATCGCTACGATGGAAGTTGGATGAAGCTAACGCTTCAGCTGATTCCTCGTGCAATGGTCAACCCGCGTTTGGCGTGGGACCTTGTGGCAATGGCGTGGGCGTTTCGTGCGCGGGGGTGGTATCGCAAACCTCCCTTTCTTCCCCTACCACCCGTCGACTACAAACGCTGGCGAATGTACACCGCGTATGGAGATGAGAACGCGGTGCCACCGCTGGAAGACGTCATCCGCTTTGCGCAATGGCGGCGAAAGATTATGAAGCTTTGAACGGAGCGGGTCGCGCATCGCGCATTAAAGACACCGCCGCAGAACTTGGGTTTCACAGTTGCGGCATAACTGACTTATCCCCGCCGCCGCATGACGCTGCGTTGACAACCTGGTTAAAAAGCGGAATGGCCGGGACAATGACGTACATGAACCGGCAGGCCGTGCGTCGCAAGGAACCGGCGCGCATTTTGGAGGGAGCCACACGCGCAATTGTCGTAACGCGGAATTACAACAACCCGGATCCACCAGATAGCGACGGGTTCGGAAAGATCGCAAAGTACGCGCGTGGGAACGATTATCATAATACGCTTCAAGGCCCCCTAGAAAGCCTCAAGAATTTCGTATTGAGTCTCGGCAATGACGCAACGATCGCCCGCGCGTTCGTGGACGCCGGTCCTGTGCCCGAACGAGAACTGGCGCAGCGGGCTGGGCTTGGATGGATCGGGAAGAATACCATGCTAATAGATCCCGTCTTGGGATCTTTCTTTTTCGTCGCGGAGATATTGACGAATCTCGACGTGCCTATCGATCAACCGTTCGACGCGGACCGATGCGGAACGTGCCGGAAATGCCTGGACGCATGTCCAACAAACGCGTTCCCTCGCGAACGCGTCTTAGATAGCCGACTGTGTATCTCGTATCTCACCATTGAATTCAAGAACGACTTCGAGGATCAAACGCCGAGTCTCAATGGATGGCTTTTTGGATGCGACGTATGCCAAACAGTCTGCCCGTGGAACACGAAGTTTGCCCGTGACACAAGTGACCCACAATTGGGAGTCGATCCATCATTGGGCCAACTCCAATTAGACGACGTTGAATCTTTGACAGAAACCGAGTTTGACGATCGGTTTGGCAAAACTCCACTGTCGCGTACTGGCAGGAACGGTCTGCGCAGAAACGCATTGCAGATAGCACGCGAAGAGCGGACTGAGTCTTAAAGCCCCGTTGGGTGATCGAAGAACTCCCAGGTCACATCAAATTCCTGTCGCAAATGCGTGGCGAGTGCTTTGACTCCGAAAACCTCAGTGGCATAATGCCCGGCGTAAACCACATTCAGACCACCCTCGGTGGCGTCGAAATACGAATGGTGGTTCCCCTCACCGGTCAAGAAAGTGTCCGCGCCGGCGCGACGAACCTCGTCGATCATTGATCCGCCACCTCCGGTCACGACGCACACACGCGACACGGCTCCCGGGCCACCGGCAATTACCTTCGGTTGTGTTCCGGTTACCTCGGCCACTTTTGCGACGAATTGCGAAAGGGTCCCGGTGTGCGAACCCAAGAGCCCAATCGCAACGCCCTTGAAATCGCCGGTTGGAACCGGATCCGTGATGCCGAGCGCCCGAGCGAGCACCGCATTGTTACCGACCTCAGGGTGACAATCCAAAGGAATGTGAGAGGAGTAGACAGCAACACCGGAGTCCAAGAGACTCTTCAGACGACGCCATTGCCGGCCCACGACCGGAGTCCCACCACCCCAAAACAGACCGTGATGCACAAGAAGCAGATCGGCGCCGGCCGTTGCTGCCGCATCGATGGAAGCCTGACTAGCATCCACCGCCGCGAGGATTTTTGTAACCGACCGCGTACTCTCGACTTGCAGGCCGTTCAAAGCTCCCGGATAGTCCGGTATGTCGTTGACCCGGAGGAAGTTATCCAGGTAGGAAACTAGGTCAGCAAGCTCGACACTCAGAGCGCCTGGGCCTTTGCCTGAGTCTTGTGGCGATCCGGCATCGCTTGCCGCTGAGCCTGTGGAGGAGCGGTTTTAGTCCGCGGTCCGTTCTCGACAGACAGCGCATTCGGATTGCCCATTTGGACGGTGCCGTTTATCTCACCGCCCTCCTGAACCACGATGCGTTGGGTGGTGATATCTCCGTTTATCGAAGAATTTGCCTGCACCTCGACACGCTCGTCGGCGAAGATGGCGCCCTTGACCTCGCCACCGATAATGGCCTCTCGGGTGAGAATGTCGCCATCGACAAGCCCGCCCTTCGCCACTAGTACCTGCCGTTCGGCGCGGACTCGTCCGACGATGGTTCCTTCAACCTTGATGACACCATTCGTATCGAGTTCACCCTCGACACGAAGACCGCTCGCCACGATGGAAAGACCGGGCTCTTTTGAGCCTGCGGGTCGGGAACCTGATGTCTTGCCGGGTTCAGCCCCGGACGACGTAAACATGGCCATACTTTTAGGACTCCGGAGTGATCAGTTGAAATGGGTCGATCAGTTCGCCTTCGCGACGCAGTTCGAAATGTAAATGGGGAGCGGTGGAACGCCCTGTACTTCCAGCCAACGCGATGATTTGACCGGGCTCAATATGCTGACCCGGCTCCACTAACAGCCGTGATGCGTGACCATACATCGTCTCGTGGCCATTGGGATGTTGTATGAGAACATACATACCATATTCGGCGTCGAAAGTGGCGCCCGCAACCAACCCACCACCCGCCGCTCGGATCGGCGTCCCCTCGCTCACGGCGATATCAATGCCCCGATGGACTTCGGGCCCCGTCGCGACTTGACCACGAGTCACGACCGCTGAGAACCTGAGTGAATCAATTGGCCAGTGACTGGGTTCAGTGGGGCCTGTTTCGTATCGACTGTTCGAATCCGGATGCAATGCAAAAATTCCGCTGGCGGTGAGACGGTCGTCGATGGGCTCACCGAGATCGGCGAGTACGTCGGCGCCGAGGGCGTTGCGCACCTGAGCGTAGCGGATTTCTAACTCACCGAGGATCCGTTCCAGCTCAACTACCTGTCGATTGTCCTCACTCAGGCGGCGAATGTCTCGGTTGAGTCCTGGCACACGTGCCGCGGTGAGGGCCACCGGTGCATAAAGAATGGCACCCAACAAAATGAGCACGAGCAAGACCACGGCAGAAACTTTTGCCGTCTTCAGAACGTTTGCGGGAAGCTTGTACACACGATCTTGCAAGGCGCCATCGTGATGTACGACGATGGTAACCCAACGACGCGGAGTTTTCATCCGTCGAACGGTTTTCCTAACACCGCATCGAGGATGCGAGTGAGGTCGTCATTGGAATAAAAATTCACGGTGATACGCCCGCTGTGTTTACTTCGTTTCGAGACGAATACATCGGTGCCCAGATGTCGTCGAAGGGCATCCTCTACGCGTCGGGCTTCGGGATCGGGCGCGGGAGCTTTTCCGTTTGTTCGTCGGGGGCGTCGGGTTGGAGCGGTTCCGTCACGGGCAATGGCCTCAACCTCTCGCACGGACAATCGGTCGCGGACTGCGCGGAGCGCGACTTCTCCCATGCGCGACGGTTCACCCACTTGCAACAAAGCCCGTGCGTGTCCGGTCGAAAGTGCTCCGGTGTGTACGAACTCCTGCACCGCGTCCGGCAACCGAAGCAATCGCAGTGCGTTTGCGATTGTCGAGCGGTCGCGGCCTACGAGATCACCGACCTCCGCGTGTGACACACTGAACTCGTTGATCAAACGTTCATAGCCAAGTGCTTCGTCAATCGCCGACAGGGCGTCACGTTGAATATTTTCGACCAACGCCAACGTGAGCAGCGTCTTGTCATCTACGTCTTTGATAACGGCGCCGATCTGACGCCAGCCGAGTTGTTGGGCTGCACGCAAACGTCGTTCGCCGGCAATTAGTTCATACCCACCGCCGGTCTTTCTGCGAACAACAATCGGTTGCAAGAGGCCCGACGACGAAAGTGATTTCTTAAGTTCCTCCAGCGCCGTTTCGTCGAAGATATTTCGCGGCTGGTAGGGGTTTGGTTGGATTTCGTTGACAGGGAGATGACTGAGCGATCCATCGCTTTTCGCTTCGGGGACCGTCGTTGGTCCTAGCAGGGCTTCCAAGCCACGTCCAAGTCGTCGCTTTGATTTTGCTTCCATCAGACCGGTACCGTTGAAGGCTGTGTGTTGGGTGTATGCCGCGGGGCCCTTGATTTTGCCGTCATGACTTCTTGTGCAAGAGACAGATAAGCTTTGGACCCTACCGATTGCACGTCGTACAACAGGATTGGTTTTCCGAAGCTTGGTGCTTCGGCAATCCGCACGTTGCGCGGAATGACCGTCGTGTACATTTCGCGTTTGAAATACTCACTCGCTTCACGCGAGACTTGCTTACACAAGTTGAGACGGGCATCGAACATCGTCAGCAGAACTCCTTCGATGGCGAGTTGGTCATTGAAGTTTTGTTGTACAAGATTCACGGTGTTCAGGAGTTGTGATAATCCTTCCAACGCGTAGTACTCGCATTGAATTGGTATGAGAACGGAATCCGCTGTGGCCAACATGTTCAAGGTGAGAAGGCCAAGCGAGGGCGGACAGTCAATGAGTATGAATTCGTAGTCGTTTCTGATTGGTTCGAGTGCTCGGCGCATGGATGATTCCCGCGCGCTTCGATTGACCAGTTCCACCTCCGCGCCTACCAGATCTTGATTCGACGGTACGACGTCGAGCATCGGAAGAAAGATTCTTTTTTGAACCACCGTTGAAATGGGCCGGCCATCCATCAACGAATCGTAGAGCGACGACGAGAGGGTTGTTTTGTCGATCCCAACGCCGGACGTGGCATTTGCCTGGGGGTCGGCGTCGATTAGCAGCGTGCGGCGTTCAGCGGCGGCGAGCGAAGCGGCCAGGTTGACCGCGGTGGTGGTTTTCCCTACTCCACCTTTTTGGTTGGCGATGGCGATGACCCTGCTCATTGGTTTACCTTATAAAGACATTTAATACAAAGACTTACGGAGTTTCGATCACGTGGTGATCCCACGGGCCGAGCGGATGATTGGGAGAATATACGACTAAATACAGTGGGCTAACAAGGGCAAGGCGCATATTTCCTATACACCAACCCGAAAACATGGTGGTAACGCGGAAGTGGCGTTTCGGAACATGGCGGAGAGCCAGGATGACGGTGTTTCACGTGGAACATTGTCAAAGCTCGGAGGGCTTGCAACACAACCCCAACGCCCGCACCCCACCGCAACGCCCAGGCACCCTTAGCGCAGGAGCGCCAGTAGCCCCGAACAGAACACCGGCCAACCCAGCTTACGGTCATTTTAGATTTGTTTCACGTGAAACTAAAGCCGATTGAGGCTGCGCGCGCGTTGCGCATCAAGCCGCGCAGCCAATCTTTGCTTCGATGGCGTCTACGTTGCACCAGCGGTCCGCCGGCCGGCGGACC
>JAZDDD010000669.1:0-4857 GCA_036679545.1 Gemmatimonadota bacterium
CGTTGACGCCCGTTCCGACGTTTACAGTTTGGGCGCGCTCATGTACGAAATGCTCACCGGGATGCAACCGTTTCCCGGACCTACCATGGCAGCAATCATAGCGGCGCGGTACACACAACCAACACCCACGCTTCGTGACGCCGGTTGGACGCTGTCGGCAACTGTCGATGCCGCCGTCGAGCGCTCCATGCAATTGGATCGCGACGACCGTCAAGCAACCGTCGCAGAATTTGTTAACGCGGTAAAACCGCGTTTGACACGGGATGGCATCCCCATTCCCGACACGCTTCCCGCGTTTGCGGCCACGAATAACGACAAACCGGTAAAGGACGGCCCATCGGTTGCTGTACTCCCGTTCGCAAACCTCAGTGCCGATCCAGACAACGAATTCTTTTCAGACGGAATCATCGAAGACATTATCACACAACTGTCCAACGTCGAATCGTTGAGAGTGACATCACGCACGTCCGTCGCGAAGTACAAAGGGTCGGACAAGACGCTCCGGCAAATCGGCACGGAACTGGGTGTGAAGAACATCCTCGAAGGAAGTGTGCGCCGGTCCGGCAATCGAGTGAGAGTGACGGCCCAGCTGATCGACGTCCGTACCGACACACACCTTTGGGCGGAGAAATTCGATCGTGAATTGACGGACATTTTCACGATCCAAGATGAGATTGCAGCCCGCATAACGAAGGCGCTGAAAGCGAAACTGACGACTGACGCGCAACAGGAGCATGCGCGGAAACGCACCGATAATCTCGAGGCATACACACTCTACTTGAAGGGCCGATCGCAATGGGAAAAATTTACCCCCTCCGGCATTCGTCATAGCATCGACCTGTACGAACAGGCGATTGAACTAGACCCCGACTACGCAATGCCGTACGTCGGCCTTGCGGACAGCTATTCACTCCTCACGACCACATTGACGCTGCTTCCGCCAAGTGAAGGAATGCCGAGGGCAAAACAGGCGGCAGAAAAGGCGATCACCCTCGATCCAATGCTTGCCGATGCGCACGCCACGCTGGGTGCCGTACACGACTGGTATGACTGGGACTGGAAGGCCGCCGCAGAATCTGCACAGCGAGCAATCGAGTTGGAACCTGACAACGAACGAGCGCTCGTGATGTACGCGTTCCATCTATCAGCACACGGCAAACACGACGCCGCGTTACGCGTCGGAAAAAAAGTAGTCAAGTTGTGTCCCGCATCGACGTTGGCTTCGAGCACACTCGGATTCCTGCACTACAAAACCCGAGACTTTGATGCGGCATTGAAGCAAATCGAGCTTGCCAAAAAACTGGACCCGCTCTTCCCCCCCCTGCACACTATGTTTAGCTGGACCACCTTGTTACTTGGTCGATACGACGAAGCCATTGCTTCCGCCAGGAAAGCGGCGGAACTCACCGACTATCCGCCACCACGGCGGGCCGCCCTTGGTTGCACGCTCAGCGCTGCCGGGAAGACAGAAGAGTCAGAGGCAATTTACGACAGCTTGGTGGAGTGTAGAGATTCGCAATACGTGTCCGCCCTCGATCTCGCTCTGCTCGCAACGTACATGAAGCGGTACGACAGCGCTTTCGAGTGGTTAGACACGGCGGTTGAAGAACGAGCTGTCTGGCTAAACCACCTCAACGCAGACCCCTTGTGGGATCCCATACGGAAAGAACCGCGCTTCAAAGGTATTACTAAACGCGTCGGCCTAGCGTAAACCACACTTGCGGGCTGGCACGACCTCCCGTCAACTTAGGGCCCGATCCAACACCCACCCAATCGGCTAACTTCATCGATCGATGCAATCAAACCCAAAATACGATCTTTCGTCCCCACCACCTGAATCTTGGTTGCCCGCGCGAAAGTTTGCACTTCGAGTGGTCGGGCCGATCGAACGGTTCATGCACATCGAGGCGGCAAGTGGACTCGTATTGATCATTGCCGCCGCTGTCGCGCTCATCTGGGCGAACTCGGCGTTCGCTGACAGCTATGAGTCTTTATGGCATACACCGATTCGTCTTGGGTTTGGCCAATGGGTGTTCGAAGAAGATCTCCATTTTTGGATAAATGATTTTCTCATGGCGATCTTCTTTTTCGTCGTGGGACTGGAAATCAAGAGAGAGATCGTCGAAGGTGCGCTGTCGGACATCCGTCGCGCCGCGTTGCCAATTGCAGCCGCCGTGGGTGGGATGGTGGTTCCCGCCGGTATCTACCTCGCACTGAACGCCGGTGGGCCCGCGGGTAACGCGTGGGGTATCCCGATGGCCACCGACATCGCATTTGCCGTTGGTGTCCTGACCTTGCTTGGCAGCCGAGTCCCCCCAGCCCTTCGCGTACTGTTGCTTGCATTGGCAATTATTGACGACATCGGCGCCATCCTCGTAATCGCAATCTTCTATTCATCCGGGATTCAAATCGATGCGCTCGCCATTGTCGGCATCGGTGTCCTGGGCATTCTCGTATTTACCTCCATGGGTGTCAGACCCGGTATGTTATGGGCACTTCCGTTCATCCTTGTTTGGTCAGGTGTGTTGCAGTTTGGCGTCCACCCTACGATCGCCGGTGTGATGGTGGGATTGATGGTTCCGGTGAAGTCTTGGTTCAGCCGCGATCGATTCCTAAATGTTGCACGATCGGCGCTTGACGACTTTCAGCAACGTGCGTCCGCCGCTGAAGCCGACGAGCGTGAGCTGATCGAACCGCTGAATCTGCTCGCGCAGGCAAGACGAGAAGCACTATCGCCAGCAAAGCGAATCGAATCGTCGCTACATCCGTGGGTGGCGTTCATCATCATGCCGCTCTTTGCACTCGCCAATGCCGGTGTGAATCTTGGAGGCTTGTCCTTGTCGCAACCGGGCGCAATGTCCGCTGTTCTCGGCATTTCACTCGGGTTGGTTGTTGGGAAAACGTTCGGAATCTTCGCCTTTTCCTGGGCCAGTGTGAAATTGGGCCTATCGATGTTACCACCGGGTGTCACGTGGAGCGGAATCGGCGTTTTAGGAGCGGCCGGAGGCATCGGCTTTACCATGGCCATCTTTATTTCCGAGTTGGCATTCTCAGGTTCACCGTTGTTAGGCGCTGGTAAACTCGCCGTACTCCTCGGCACGGGAGTGTCAGCGACCATGGCCCTGGCCGGCGGATGGCTTTTCTTGAAACCACCCGATGCGGACGCACCCGAAGTTACCGAAAGCGATCTCGAGTCTTCCACTGAGTATTGGACAACGGCCGATCCCGTAAGCGATGGACTAAAGGCGCGTTTTTGAGTGTTCGTTATTGCGACGTTCGGGCATAGCGCCCGTTGAATATTGTCGTCCAGGTGCTGCCGTCCGGCGATGTGTCCCACACCTGTGTTACGAGATCGTGTGACACCGGCGTCCATGTGATACGGTTGTGGACCTGCACGCCATCTCGTCCAACTGTGATGCCTTCAAGCACCATCTTGCCCTCGGTGAACTTTCCTTCTAACACAAGCAGGCCAGGACCGCTCACCCACGTCTGATGCCACACACGTCTCGAAAAATCGTAGATGTTGAAACTGCGTCCAGTACCGCCACTCGCGCTGCGCCACATCTCCTGTAGAACGCAGCCACCTTCGATCTTCGTAATAGAGTTTGTGCCTTGGAGAGTCCCTGTTGAGTCTCGAACTTCCCAGTCGCCGACCCAAAAATCAAACTGCCGGTACTCTGCGGTTGCGCAAGCCACTGGTGCGCTCGGATTGGGTTGTTGTGCCGATAACGCACCCGCAGACAAAAGGATAACAAAGAATGCATACAAAGCTGCAATCATGAATTGACTCCCACACGTTGAATTGATCACTCACCTAACACGTAAGCAAAAACCAAAGGCGCTACAATCGTCGCATCAGAGTTGATCATGAATTTCGGTGTGTCCGTGCTCAACTTGTGCCACGTAATCTTTTCGTTTGGCACCGCACCGGAGTACGAACCGTACGACGTTGTACTATCAGTGATCTGAGCGAAGTACGCCCAAAACGGGACGTCTTGACCCAGATCCTGTCGTAGCATGGGAACCACGCAAATCGGAAAGTCTCCCGCGATCCCACCACCAATTTGGAAAAAGCCAACGGGTACCGACTCTTCGACCCGTTGCGTGTACCATTCGGCCAACTTCTGCATTTGCTCCGTACCCGACCGCACGGTGCCATGACTCGTGATGGCACCCTTCATCACTTGCGCACAAAACATGTTGCCGAGGGTGGAATCCTCCCAACCGGGGGTGAAGATGGGGAGGCCAACCTCCTTTGCCGCCATGACCCACGAATTGCGCGCATCGATTTCAAAGTGCTGATCGATACCCGGACTGTCCAACAGATCGTACACATACTCCCACGGATACCGCGATGTTCCTGCCTCGTCGGCCTGTTTCCAAATATCGAACAGGATCCCCTCGGCGTGCCGCATAACGGTTTCGGGAATACATGTATCCGTCACTCGATTGAGGCCGCGCCGCGCCAAGTCCAACTCGTCTTTGGGACTGAGGTCCCGGTAATGTGGGATCATCTCGTAGTCATTGTGTGCAAACAGGTTGAAGATGTCCTCCTCGAGATTTGCCGCCGTGGCGCAGATTGCATGTACCTTCCCGCCCCGGATCATTTTGGCCAAAGAGATACCCAGCTCACCAGAACTCATGGCACCCGCCAGGGTCACAAACATCTGGCCACCCGCATCCAAAAGATCCCGCCAACCTCGCGCGGCATCGCGTGTTTCTCGTGCGTTGAAGTGTTTAAATTGGGAGTCGAGAAACGTGCTGATAGATCCCATCTGGCTTTCCATTCTCAGGAGATGGTCGCGATATGCTTGCGAGGCCCGTTAATGTAAACGGCTGACCATAGACACCCAAACC
>JAZDDD010000067.1:0-2801 GCA_036679545.1 Gemmatimonadota bacterium
GGGCGAATAGTTGAGCGCTTCGGTGAACGCGCCGATGTACTTTGGACCTCCAGCTGAGGTTGCTTCGGTGGGGGAAAGACCGCGAACAACTGCGGTGGATCGCCGAACTCTATCGAGCGTCAGCAAACGATCTTCGACAACACGGACACTCGCCGTCGAACCCCTTCACCAGAGCTGCGAAGGCAGACGGTTGTGGTATGGTCATGATCGCCTTGAACGCAAGTGGAGCGCGATGGGCGTAGTGACGATAGGTTATTCCGCGAACAGAATGCCCGAGGATCTCGATTGACGATTCAGGGACATGCTCGTCGTAGTACGTCGCACATGTCTTGCGAAGATCCTTCAGCAACCAGGGCCCATCTTCGTTGGTTTCAATATCTGTTTTGGGGTCGATTCCCGCCAGGGCGCGTCGGATTCCCCGGCCGTGGAATCGGCTCAAACCGCGATGTGCTTTGGCGTCTGCAAACCCAAGCTCCACCGTCTGACCACGTAACGCATACCGCGATTGAACCTCAGGCTCGCTCATCTTTTCACGCTGGGCATCCAGCAACTCCTGTCCTTCGAGTCGCTTGACCATGCGACTGGACGAACCCGGACGAAGGCACTGCGCCGCTAATGGACAACTCACACAATGAACTGGATCGCAACGGTAACGAGACTCCCAAAGCGTTCGCTCGCCATGACGTTGCTTGCGTTCTCGACCGCAATACGATAGCTCGTGACCGGAAGGACACCGGTAACGATTCTTTTCGGCGTCGAAGCTGAACTCGTCACGCGGAATCTGTTGGTTCGCTGGCGATTGTTTCTTCTTCTCAGTGAACGAATTGGCTTGCACCGGAGCGAGCAACTCGACCCCACGATCGGCACAGTCGCGAAGGTCCAGAATCGAACAGTAAGCGGCGTCGGCCATCATCGTTTTCAGTCGACCACCGACGATCTGCTGTGTCTTGTCAACCATCGGGATCAACGTTCCTGTATCGGTGACGGCTGCATCACAACCATAACTGAGGATCAAACGGCTGACCGGTTCAACAACATACTGGACTGTATACAACGGACGAAACACTTTCATCTTGTCACGGCCCAGCGGAGCGATTGGGTCGGTCAAGCTGACTTGAATTCTGGACGGGTCTTTGCGTTTTCCGCTTTGTTTTGCTGCGTTCTTGGCGATTCGCTCTTCCAGAATCTTCGCGGCGGTTTGCATCCGATCAGCCAAGTCCTCGCGTCCGGAGTCGGTCGGCGGCACCCAGCCAGGGAGCGGCTCGGGCGGCGGATTCGTCCCCTTGATCACATCGCTCAGCAACTGCCTTCGCCGCTGGAGCGTTTCGCGATTGACCATCTGATGCCGCGAAGCGCACGCTGCGACCGAAGTGCCGTCTTGCACACCGACTTCGGGATCGAGCACGTTTTGTTCGATCGCGTTCTCGATCACTTGCTTGTGGAGTTGGTCGACTGCTTTGCCGACACGATCTCGAAAGTCGTACCAGGTTCGTCTGGCCGGGGCGTAGCCGCGACCGAGCCACTGCATGGCCTCGTTGAGCTTCGCTTCTTCAAACCAGGTCGCCGGTGATCGCCGCCCCTTGAGGTACTGATAAACCACCATTTTCAGCAGCATCCGTGGATCATAGGCCAGCGAACCGACACCCCGGTACAGATCATCAAGCGCCTTGCGATCAAGCGCATTGACCTGGCGCTCAACGATCTTGGCCGTGTCATCCTGGGGAAGCTTCTGATCGATTTCCTTCCATCGCGGCTCCGTTTCCGGCAGCGGAAAGGAACGGTACTGGCTTTTTTGATTGTCCCGATTGGCCTAAACTCATAGCGACCTCCGTGTCGATTCGTGGTTAATTAACAACGCACATTCTGTGCGAAATCGCAAGACGCACGAAGGTCATTTTTTCACTCTAACCCACCACCGCAAAACAACTTAAAAGCTGCACGATCTCACAACATGTAGGGATGGATTCCTCAGCAGGCGAGCGACCGACGCGATACGGCTTCGAAGCAGGTCGTGATTACCCACGCACTTACCGCGAGTTTGTGAAGATGTTCCCTGACGAGGAGGCATGCGCCATCTACTTGGAGCAACTGCGTTGGGCAAAGGGGTTCAGTTGCCCGGGGTGCGGTGCGATGGCAACGCCCTGGCACCAATCTCGGGGCCGGTTGGTATGCACGGCGTGCCGCCATCAGGCATCGGTCACAGCAGGCACGATCTTTGACAAGACACGAACTCCATTGACAACATGGTTTGAGGCGGCGTGGCATGTGACCACTGCCAAAAGTGGTCTGTCGGCGAAGACTCTGGAACAGACGCTGGGGACGACGTATCGTGTGGCTTGGGTGATGTTGCAGCGTTACCGAGTGGCCATGGTACGCACCGAGCGTGAATGCCTATCGGGCAAGGTGGAAGTCGACGAAGCTTACGTGGGTGGCGTGGAGCATGGTGGGCGACGTGGCCGCGGTACCTGCAAGTGCATTGTGGTGATTGCGGTTGAGGTCAAACATTCCAAGGGCTTTGGACGGGTGCGGATGCGACACGTTCCCGATGTATCCGGGGCGAGCCTCCTGCCGTTCGTGTGTGACGCGGTGACTCCCGGCACGGTCGTACTCACCGATGGATGGAGTGGCTATAACGGTCTGACCAAGCACGGATACGAACGGCAGAAGATTGTGGTGTCATCTACAGGTGACCCCGCCCATGTCTCCCTACCCGGTGTGCATCGCATTGCCAGCCTGCTCAAGCGATGGGTCCTGGGCACACATCAGGGGGCGATTACCGCCAATCACCTACAGTCATACCT
>JAZDDD010000670.1:0-2220 GCA_036679545.1 Gemmatimonadota bacterium
TGGCTCGATTGGAACGACACGGGCTCCAGGATTCCAACGTATTGACCGGTCATCGTGTCGGTGCGTCACGTGACACGGTTCGCAATCGTCGGACCCTGGTGATCGCACAGCTGACAATAGCACTCATACTCGCCGTTGGAGCCGCACTGCTGGGCAGATCGCTCAGACAAATGCTTTCTGTGGATACCGGTGTAAATGCGGTTGGAGTTGCTAGCATTGCGCTCCGTTTGCCACGTGCGGGCTATCCGGATTCACCAGCCATCGCACGAGGGTTGGCCGGTATCGTCGCCCGGATCGAAGGGATTTCCGGTGTGACCCGCGCCGCGGCAATGCTGACGCCTCCAATGTCTGACAATGGTTGGGCCAACAACCTCACGATACGCGACCGGCCGACATCCCTCACCGAACGACCGGCCATTGGGTATAACATGGTCACCGGCGGTTACTTCGAGACGCTGGAGGTTCCGGTCCTGGCCGGGAATGTTTTCGGCGACGCGGTCAGGGAGTCTGAATCGGTCATCGTTATCAATCAGGCGGCGGCCAATCGTTATTGGCCTGACGTGGACCCCATCGGAAAGCAGATCATGGGCAATGTGGACGTGGGTGTTCCGTGGGCAACCGTCGTCGCCGTGGTTGGCGACATACGTCAGTCCATCAACGAGCCGCCGCGCCCTGAGGTCTTTGTGCCGCCTGTACAAGATCTCAATCGGAGTTACGGTCTGCTGGCCCGTACCGACGGCGAACCCGGCATGTTTCAGCGCCAAATCACGGAGGCTATTAACGCCTTCGACCCAGATATCGCCGTCGATTCAGAAAGTCCGCTCACCGATCGGTTGGGAGGGGTAACGGCGGCGCCCCGATTCAACGCCGTCGTCATGAGTGTGTTTGCGGGTTTGGCGCTTTTACTGGCCACCGTTGGTGTCTATGGCGTACTCGCGTACACGGTGGTGGCGAAACGAAAGGAGATCGGCATTCGAATCGCGTTGGGATCGAGTCGCGGACGCGTCCTCGCAAAAACGATGGGTGAAGCCGCGCGTTTGGCGGGCATCTCCATTGTCCTCGGCGTCTTGGGTGTCCTTGCTCTCGGGAGTCTGATCGAGAACATGCTTTTCGACGTGACGGCCGCCGACCCGGCAACGATTGCTTTGGTCTGCGGTGCAGTGGCTTTCGCAACGTTCTTTGCGGCGCTGCTTCCGGCGCGAAAGGCATCTGGCGTTGACCCGGTGACAGCGTTGCGGGGTGAGTAGTCCCGTCGCGATCGAGATAGCATGGCGGCGAGGGGCAGCGGTAGCCAAAGGCGTTGTGTACCGCCAGAATAAGACGAGCTACGGCAGCAACCAGCGGTGCATACGGTTGAGTGTAAGACGACACAACCAGCGACGATGGTCACGTCATGGAATTGCTCGAGGGGATTGATCTCGACCAGTTGATGAGAAGTGCTGATGTGGGTCCGGCGCGGTTGGGAGGTCTCCGTGACGATTCCACCAGTCTCTCGCATCACCACGTGACCACACTGCGTCCGTTTCACAAGATCCTAACATCTCGGATAACTGCTCGGCACTCTGAGGGCGGTTCTCCGGCGTCTTTTCCAGACAGCCGAGCACCACGCGTTCAAGGTCAGCCGGAATCTCATGACCGACACGCTCCGAGAGCGGTGTCGGAGTGGCGTGCACGTGATCGGCGATGAGCCTTGCGATATTGTCGGATTCGAATACGGGTCGTCCGGTCAACAACCAATAAGCAACGCAGCCGAGTGAGTAGATGTCGGTCCTCCGATCGACCTCATCTCCTACCGCTTGTTCGGGGGCAATGTAGCTCGGGGTTCCTCCGGCAAACCCACCCCTCGTCAGATTGACGTCTTCCGTGCCCCGTTCGGCGCGTACTTTTACCAACCCAAAATCTAACACTTTCACGAAGTCGGGATCCTGTCCGTAGGGACACACGAAGATGTTCGCCGGTTTGATATCCCGGTGGATGAGACCGTGCTCGTGCGCCTCGGCGAGCGAATGACAAACCTGTTGTAGGAGCGAAATCGCTCGTTGCGGGGGCACAGGTCCAAACCGATCGACGAGGGTTCCAAGGTCGAATCCTTCCAGCAACTCCGTCCCGTGGTTTGGCGTCGGCCGTCCGAAGCCGACGGCGAAGGCTGAGGTTGGAGAAGTGTCGCGCTCACGGAAACCAATGTAATCACTTGGGCAACGTGGCCAGGATACGTTAGCG
>JAZDDD010000671.1:0-2131 GCA_036679545.1 Gemmatimonadota bacterium
GCCGAAGGCATCTACGAAGAAGCAGTAGAAGTCGAACATCAACGCGAAGAATACACACGCCGCCTGGAATGGATAGCCCTCGAACACCTCGGAAACAACTGGCGCCAACACCAACCCATCCGCGAATTCGCCCTCCCCCGCGCAAAACTAGGCGACGGCGAAGCCGTACACGAAACCGGATTCCAAACCGGCCACCCCCCGCCCAACGCAAGACCCCCATTTATCCCCACCCCAGAACCCAAAGAACTCGCCCAACCCCCATAAAAACGATTCCAACGAACGCCACGATCAACATGATCGGAGAAATTTTGAATAACTCGTGTCCCCGCACATCACTCGGCCAAACGTAGCGCTGGCTTCCAGCCGGCATTCTAGCAGCCTGTCGGACTTGGGGTCGGAATTATAAGGATAATCGAGGTCGTTTTCGTTTTGGTAGTTCGTGGTTTTAGGATGAGTCGTGTTTTGAGGTTTTGCAGGTAGAGGCTTGGTGAGTTTAAGTCGTTTTCGGGTTCGGACATGAGGGTGCCGGCGTTCATGCCGTTCGCGTGAGGGTGTGTAGACGTTTTAGGTTGTAGGCCAATGTGGTGAGTTGCCATTCTCCGTTGACTTTTTGTTGGCCGCGCAGATGGAATTGCCGGAAACCGAGTACGCTTTTGATGATGCCGAAGACGGGTTCGACGGTGCATTGTCTGCGGGCGTATCGGGTGCGTCCCTCGTCGGTCAGTAGCTTGTCTTTCATGGCGAGTATCCAGGTGCTGCGAATCTGGGGCCTGGGTTTTCCGGGTTTGGGTTCGGGACGGAAGTCGTGTTTACGGCGGCGGCCTTCTTTGCCGGTGGCGATGTAGAGGTCGATGTCTTGGGTTTCGAGTTGGGCGGCTTGGTGTTGGTTGAGGTAGCCGGTGTCGGCGAGGATGTGGGTGGGGGTGCCGATGCTGGGGGGGATGGCTTGAATGTCGGGAACGAGTTCGTTTTTGTCGCACGAGTGGTTGGTGACGCGGGCGGCGAGCACAAGTTGCGTGCCGTCGGCGTCGACGGTGGCTTGGGCGTTGTAGGATTGCTCGAATCCACTGCGTAGATTCTTGCGCATCAGACGGCTGTCGGGGTCGGTTAAGTTTTGTTGGGTCTTGGGGTTGGGTGTTTCGTCCGGCGGTTTCGGTTCGCGTCCGCGTTTTTGGCCTTTACGCGATTTGCGTTCCTTCACCTTGCGTTCGTATTCGGCCTGCTCGGCGTCCGCTTTGGCCTTATGCCGCGCTTCGATTTGCGCGCGCGCCACTTCGAGTTTCGCCTGAAGCCGTTCGCGCTTGGCCAAGTCCTCGGGCAATTGTTGGCCGTCCGTTTCGTCCTGTGTGTCGGTCTGTTCGGCCTGTTGCAACAGCTCGGCCACCTCGCACTCAAGTTGTTCGATGAGTGCGCCCGCGCGGTCATAACGCACGTTGCGATTAATCGATGCGTTTGCTTTAACCTTCGTGCCGTCCACGCTCACCGTGCCAACCTTAAGCAGTCCCGCCGCCTGCGCCAACTCCAGCACGTGCACGAAACACGCCGATACCGCATCGAAATTCTCCCGCCGGAACTTCGCAATCGTGTCATGGTCCGGATGCGTGTCCCCCGTCAAATACCGCACCCCGATATCGCGCCACGTCGCCCGCTCGATACGCCGCGAAGAGAAAATCCCGTTCGCATAACAATAAATCAACAACGCCAACATCATGTGCGGCGGATACTGCGCCGAGCCCGTGCCCAGGTGATTCACCCGAAACACCGACACATCAACCCCTTCCACCGCCCCGATAACAAAATGAACCAAGTCATCCTCCGGAACCCACTCCCGAAGGTCAGGCGGCAACAACAACGGCTGATTACGGTCGACGGATACAAATTTTGCGCTCATGCACCATTTCTACAACCCAACGACCGATCTGTCAACCCCTAAGTCCGACAGGCTGCTAGAGCGGTTTCAATTGAATCGTACAAGCGTTTGTCCTGTAGCTTGGGCTTCCAGCCCAAGTACGTGACCGCAGTCGTACTTGGCCAGGATGGCCAAGCTACAATTCCTCGTACTGCCCAGTGCCTGTATGAAAAAACTTTAGCCGCTCTAGCCGTACCGAACGTAGTCGATAAAGTATCGGAG
>JAZDDD010000672.1:0-2098 GCA_036679545.1 Gemmatimonadota bacterium
TGGCCTACATCCGTTGCGATGACACCGATGGACTGTGCGGTGTCAATCAGTGTCACGATACCTCGACGTCGTGCTTCGGCGGTGAGAGTCGATACATCCGTCTCGAAACCGGGAGAGAACGTGATACTCGGCACGGTGACCAACCGGGTTCGTTTGTCCATGGCGGCCACGAAACGATCGACCGGCACCGTTTCGCCATCCGGCGACTTGATCTCATGTACGTCGATGCCGTGATGTCGCCGCAGATTGTACCACGGGAAGACGTTGTTGGGGTGCTCGAGGTCTGGGCACAGCAGGACGTTGTCGCCAGTCTTCCACGGCAGTGCTGTTGCAAAGGCGTTAATGCCCTCGGAAACGTTTTTGACGATGCCCACCTCGTCGCCATCAGCGTGTATCAATCGGGAGAACGACTCACGCGCGGCTTCAACCAGGCTGCGGAAGTATTCCTTGGAGCCACCCTCGTACATTCGGATATCAAGGTGTTCCTCAACCGCACCGCGCACACGAGTCGAGACAAGACCACGTACCGCAACGTCCGCATACGTTTGACGATCGGCGCCGGGGAACAGCGCGCGAATTGCTTCATGATTCTTCATGGGGTTTCTGAGCCGAGGCGTTTCTCTTCGCTGCGCGCGATAATCGCCGTGCCGACCATATCACCCATGACGTTTATCGTCGTGCCACCCATATCGATGAGTCGGTAAATGCCACCCACGATCGCTGCGATCTCGAGAGGGAGATTGAACGCCTGTACGAATATGAGCGCAATGACCAATCCGCCACCCGGGATCCCACCGGAACCTTCCGATAGCAACAGTCCCACCAGGACGATCACTGCTTGAGCGCCAAGAGAGAACTCGACACCCGCTGCTTGTGCGGTAAACATCAATACCGCCGCCAACATGATTGATGTTCCGTCTTTGTTGATCTGTGCTCCCAAGGGCAGCGTGAAACTATAAACCGTACGCGGTAGTTTCATCCGTTCCGCAACTTTTAACGCAACGGCCAACGATGCGAGACTGCTTGTGGTTGCGGCCGTCGTCGCCCAGAGCGTGCCCGTTTGCCTAAAAAAAGAAATCGGCGTGTAGCGCGTGAGTGTCGCTAACAAAACCATGTAAATCGCGACCATCACCAATTGCGCGCCCCACACACCGAGCAAGAATAGCATGAGTGGCCCGAAAATCTGCGAGCCGTATTCACCAACGGTTGCGGCCGCAAGTGCGCCGATGCCAATGGGGCCAAAGCGAAGGACAATATCTACGAGGCGGCGGAGTGCTTCGGCAATGTCACCATAGGCGGACGCGAGACGATTTCGCTTGTCAGGCGGGAGCAATAAGGTTGCGATGCCAAGGAACACCGCGAAAACTACGATCTGCACAACCTTGCCTGACGCAAATGCGTGGAACACGTTTTCAGGAACGAGGTCCAGAACGATGTCCACAACACTTGGTACGGCTCCAAATTCTTCCGAGACCGATTCCGTCAACCGGACGTTGCGGCCCGGAGCGAGCACATTGACGGCCGTCAATCCGATGACAAGCGCGACCGTTGTGGTGATCAAGTAGTACGATATGACCTTCGTTGCGAGCCGACCGAATGTCGCCACGTCGGTCAAAGACGTGAGACCCGCAAGAAGGTTGAAAAATACCAACGGGATGGCAGACATCATGAGCAGCCGGATGAATAGCTGGCCAATCGGCTCGACGGACGTCGCACGCTCGCCAAAGATTGCGCCTGCGGCGACGCCCACCGCCATCCACATCAGGATGCGGACGCCGAGACCAAGGCGTTTGTATCGACTCCACAGTGAGGCGGATTCCACGTTCAGAGGCTGGCTTCGTACGTTGTCGTCGATGTCATGCTGGGTGAGCGAACAAAATGCGCTCAACCGTGGTCGGGCGCCAGAAGAACCTGTGCCTATGGAACTTCCCGCCACACGTCGAAGCCTACACTGCACCTCCGCGAAGATCCTCGACCTGATCTGTTAGATCGCCGCGCCCGGGCACCTCGGCGAACTGCGCGGCCCAGAACTGGATGTACTCCCAATCCAGCTCTCCGCCTTTGCGATGCACAACACCAGCCGCATCCTCCAGATCAC
>JAZDDD010000673.1:0-2488 GCA_036679545.1 Gemmatimonadota bacterium
ATCATCACGTTCCCCGGTTTGACATCGCGGTGAACAACCCCGCGCTTGTGCCCGTAGCCCAACGCCCCGGCGACCTGCTGCAAGATGGCAGTGACCATGTCGATGGGCATGGGACCCAGTTCACGCATGAAGTCATCGAGTGGACGCCCGGGAATGAACTTCATCACGAAAAACGTCACATCTTCGTGGTGTTTGACAGAATACACGGGGATGATATTGGGATGACTGAGCGATGCGGCGGTTTGCGCTTCGCGAACAAACCGCTCAGCCATCGATTCGTCTCCACTGATGCTTGGCAACATCACCTTGATGGCCACTTTGCGATTGAGCGCGAGATCGTGGGCCAAATACACCATCGCCATGCCGCCCCGACCCAATTCCTTCAGCACTTCGAAATCGCCCAGCGTAGCGTGCCGAAGAACGTCCAGCATCGATTCTTCGACGCTTGCTGGCATAATCTTGGTGGCCACCGGTGTCATCCGGGTGGTGGCCGCAGTGGACAACGGACCAGTCACGTCCGTCCCGCATTCGGAACAGAAGTTGTTACCCACGAGGATTGCGGTGCCACACCGTGGGCACAGGGAAACAGTCGTCATCAACTAGCCTGAAACGGGTCGGGAGCGACCCCATCAACGAGCCGGGGTACTCAGTCAATATATGTGGAACAGATGGCACTGTCGGCCACCACGGTGGAAAACTCTGGTCGCCAACGGTACGGTGCCTGGACTCCGACCAACAATGCGAAACGAGACACAAGATCGGGTCAATTCACTGCCCGAGACCAACAGTTCCGCCCGTGATCTGGGTCCAAAACACCCATTTGCGGCCGGATTCCGCCATCAGTGTCCTGGATCTACATTTCCGGCCTATGAAAGCCTATGTCATGCGTGAGCACGGCGGATTGTCGGCGCTCGAACCCGCAAACGTCCCCGCACCGGAGATCTCCGGCCCCCACGACGTGCGGATATCTCTTGAAGCCGCCGCCCTAAACAGATTGGACCTTTGGACCCTGCAAGGACTCCCCGGCCTCAAGCTGGACTTCCCACATATTCTGGGTGGAGACGGCGCCGGCACCGTCGATGCCGTGGGAGCCAACGTCACGGCCGTGGCAGTCGGCGATCGAGTATTGATCAATCCGGGGATCTCTTGCTACGCCTGTATCCCCTGTCATGCCGGCGAGCACTCACTCTGCGCAAAGTATCGAGTACTCGGCGAGCATGTCCCCGGCACGTTATGCGAACAAGTCGTGGTCCCGGAACCGAACGTCGCCCGTATACCTGATTTGGCCGACCGAAGTGAGCCGTTGTCGTGGGAGGAAGCGGCCGCCTTCTCGCTTGCCACTTTGACCGCTTGGCGAATGCTCGTCACCAAGGCAATGCTCGTCACCAAGGCGGAGGTGACACCGGGTGACACGGTGTTGATTTGGGGAATCGGGGGCGGCGTCGCACAAGCGGCACTCCACATTGCAAAGCTCGCCGGCGCATTTGTCATCGTCACATCCTCCAGCGACGAGAAACTCGCCGCCGCCGAAGAAGCCGGAGCTGACGCATTGTTGAACCATGCCAAAGTCGATGTCGCCAAAGAAGCACGTCGTATTACAAAGAAACGAGGCGTAGACGTTGTGGTCGAGACCGTAGGTGAAGCAACGTGGGAACATTCGTTGCGCGCACTGGGGAAAGCGGGCCGTCTTGTCACGTGCGGCGGCACGACGGGTCCGATGGTAGTTACAGACGTACGTCGTCTATTTTGGAATCAATACAAGATCATGGGTTCTACGATGGGCTCAGCTGATGAGTTCCGCAAAATTGTTGCCGTGTTGGGACAGGGAAAACTCCGGCCAACGATTGACTCTGTGTTTCCGCTCGACCAGGGAAGAGATGCGTTTCAACGGCTGCGTAGCGGGGAACAGGCGGGGAAGGTTGTAGTGCGGATCCGTTAGCGTATTGTTTGACCTGCCGACGAAGATCGTATTTGTGGCAAATAACTTTGGGGCTTGCGAGATCGGCACCACCGGGCAAAGTATTGAACGCGATTCAAGGGAGATTTCATGAACGGCCCAAACATGTGGGACCCGGTACCAGCCGTCCCGCCGGTTCAACCACAGGAAACAAAACCAGACCCGCTTTGGTCCAATATTCCGGACCAACCTGCCGATACTGCAGACAATCCAGCCACGAGCCGGGCATCGAGCCCGAAAGCCGGCGATTCTGACGCTCCGGCGGTTCAAACACCCAAGCGGCGCACGGCGAAAAAGTCACCGACACGCAAGAAGACAGTAAAACGAAAGTCGGCCACGAAAAAGGCAACTGCGAAAAAAGTAACGAGAAAAACCGCTGCAAAAACCAAAGCCAAATCCAGAAAGAGGGCTAGCGTGAAACGCAAAGTGGCAAAGCAGGTTCGTCGTGCAAAGAAAAAGGCGGTTCGTGGCGTGAAGAAGGTCAAGAAGGCCGCGAAACGCACACTTGCACGCACAAAAAAGGCCGCGTCG
>JAZDDD010000674.1:0-10384 GCA_036679545.1 Gemmatimonadota bacterium
TTTGCCGGGCTTATTAACGCTCGATACGCTCAGGTGGCCGAAGCCATCGGGACACGAACGCTGTCCCGCTTTTTGCCAACGATGACCGCTTGTCGTTCGTATTGCGTGCTCCTTTCAACACGCTATTCAGAAATCGGAACGACGACGCCCCCGCGCAGGCCGCGACAATCTTTCACATCCATGCCGCTGAATCCACGGCGATGGATCTCAAAGTTGAGTTGCGTGGCAACAATCGGAGACGTTCCTCCGTTTGCAACTTCCCGCCCCTCCGGTTGGACTTCCCACGCTCGGAGATGGATGGCACCATTTTCGAGAACCAGAACCGAATAAAACTCGTCACGCACTGCCAGACAGGGCGGGAACGCTATGGACAATACGTCCTGTTGGAATATCTCATTTACCGCGCACTCAACGTGCTCACGGATTTGAGCTTTCGGGTTCGACTCGCAGACTTCACGTACGTAGACAGCGAAGGGAAGAAAGATACGATATCCCGAGTCGGGTTTCTCATCGAGGACGATGACGACATGGCAGAACGAAACGGTTGGGAAGTGTTGGAGATCCCCATGATCAGTCCGTTTGAAATGGACTCCAGACAACTCAATCTCGTGGAGCTATTCCAGTACATGATCGGTCATACGGATTGGTCGGCATTCATGGGTCAAGAGGGGAAGGACACTTGTTGTCACAACGGACGTTTGATTGGATCGTTTGCCGGCCCGGTTTACGCCGTGCCCTACGATTTCGATTTTGCCGGGCTTATTAACGCTCGATACGCTCAGGTGGCCGAAGCCATCGGGACACGAACAGTCCGTCAACGCATGTATCGGGGCGTGTGTCACCAAGATGAGATTTTACAAGGATCCATAGAGAAATACATTGAGGCTAAGGAGACGATCTACGAGCTTTTCGAGGGGGTGGACGGACTCGAGGACCGACAGGTAGACCAGGTCACAGATTATCTCGACGACTTTTACAAAACCATCACCGATCCCAGCCGAGTGCGCCGTAACATCGCGCGCCAATGCCGCCGGGTTGGGTAGACCGCCAGTGATACCCACCCAGCGCGTTACCCATGCAACTTCGCCGCGAGCACGCCGCGCACCACCGCAGGATTTGCTTTGCCACCAGTCTCTTTCATGACCCGACCTAGGAAGAATCCCTGAAGCGCAGTTTTGCCGGCGCGATACGCAGCGACCTCGTCTCCGTGATCATCCAAAATCCGGTCGATGATATCGCCCAGGGCGGCTTCGTCGGAGATCTGTTCTAAGCCGAGTCGTTTGACAACCGCATCTGGCGCCTCACCGTCTCGAAACATCTCGGCCAATACTTCCTTCGCCGTTCGGCCGGAAATGGTGCCCTTGCCAATCATGGCCACGAGATTTCCAATTGCCGCGCCTTTGAACGGCAGGTCTTCAATTGGTTTACCCCTAGCCTCTCTCGTGACCTCGTTTACAATCCAGTTAGCGATCGATGGTGGGTCGTCGTGTTCGGCAAGCGCGGCTTCAAAAAAACGTGAAATGCCCCAAGTGCGTGTCAACACTTCTGCGTCGTCACCCGAAAGATGGTAGGCATCGTAATAACGTTTGAATTGCTCCGCCAATGCCGGATCTCCTCCCCGATCCCGGACCCGTTCAACGGCATCGCGTTTTACAGCTGGCGACGTCTCAACGGTCGCTTTGCGTGTTGCCGCAACCGGTTTTTCAGTCACGTCTCGCCTTTTCCACGTATCGCGCAAACTGACCGTGCGGTTGAACACCAACGCACCCGGTGATGAATCCACCACGTCGCTTGTGAAATATCCGTGGCGCTCGAACTGATATCTACTCCCGGGTGCGTCATTCGCCACGCTGGGCTCAATACGCGCCTCCTGCATCGCAACCAGGGAGTCAGGGTTGAGATGGCGAGTAAAATCTTCGCCGTCCGGCACGTTATTCGGATTAGGAACATTAAAGAGTCTATCGTACAATCGAACGGTGGCAGGCAACGATTTCGCCGCTGAAACCCAATGGATCGTACCCTTGACCTTGCGTCCTGCCGGCGCTTTTCCACCACGGGTGGCCGGGTCAAACGAGCAGCGTAGCTCGACGACCTCCTGCGTGACTGGGTCTCGAATCACCTCCTCACACTTGATCACATAAGCGTATCGGAGACGCACCTCCCGACCGGGTGCAAGACGGTAGTACCCTTTTGGAGGGTTTTCCGCAAAATCGTTTCGTTCAATGTACAGCTCACGCGCAAACGGCACCGGACGTGATCCATCCTTCGGAACATCGTGTGGGTAGTAGGGCGCATCCAGCAATTCGTTGTCGCCTTCGGGATAATTCTCGATGACCACCCTCAGTGGTTTCAACACACACATTACCCGCGGTGCACGATGGTTGAGATCGTCGCGAATGCAAAAGTCCAGCTTCTCCATATCGATACGACTATCCACCTTTGCCACACCGATCAAATCACAGAAGCTCCGGATGGCCTCGGGCGGAACACCGCGACGTCTCAACCCCGCAATAGTCGGCATGCGAGGATCATCCCAACCAGCCACAAATCCTTCTTCTACGAGTCGGATGAGTTGGCGTTTGTGCAACACCGCGTAGTCTAACTCGAGCCTCGCAAACTCCGTCTGTTCCGGCCGCGGCTTTTTCGTTTTGACCGCCTCCAGCACCCAATCGTACAACGCGCGATTATCTTTAAACTCCAGCGTGCATAGGGAGTGTGTGATGCCCTCGATTGCATCCGACAGACAATGCGCAAAGTCGTACATCGGGTACAAACACCACGCGTCACCCGTACGATAGTGGTGCGCGTGTCTGATACGGTAGAGCAACGGGTCACGCATCAACATGTTTGACGCCGCCATGTCAATTTTTGCGCGTAAGACGTGCGCACCGTCCTCGAATTCTCCAGCCCGCATTCGCCGGAACAAATCTACGTTTTCCTGAACGTCACGATTTCTGTGGGGACTATCCCGTCCAGGATCGGTTACCGTTCCCCGGTACTCCCGGATCTGCTCCTCGTTCAGGCTGTCAACGTAGGCGGCTCCCGACAGTATTAACTGATGAGCAAACTCATAAAGACGTTCGAAATAGTCAGACGCATAGAAGACATTGTCTTTCAGGTCGAAGCCAAGCCATCGCACGTCCGCCATGGTCGATTCCGTGTATCGAACGTCTTCTTTGGTGGGATTGGTGTCGTCAAAACGGAGGTTGCATTCCCCCGTGTGCTCCTGTGCCAAACCGAAGTTTAGACAAATTGATTTGGCGTGTCCAAGATGGAGGAATCCATTTGGCTCCGGTGGGAAACGTGTGATGACACGGCCACCGTATTTGCCGGACAACGTGTCTTCGTTGACCATGACTCTGATGAAATCGGACGATGCGGTTGTTTCTGAAGACATTTCTCGATCCAAAGCTTAGTAGTGCGATGGTAATCTAAGAGAAAAGCAGCTCGCAAAGCTACGGATCCAGACACAAACAAACCATGCACACGAAGGGCCCGGCGATCATCACCGGGCCCTGGTTCTCTTCATCCAGCCGTGCGAAGATCAACCGCCGTCGGTGGAAAGACTCCCGGTAAAGAGGTAGTCATTAGCGGCGACACCCATATGACAATTTTGGCAACCGGGAAGCCTGCCCTCCATTGCCATACCGTTGGGCATCGTATCCAGCTCACCGGTGGCGAGATGCTTGGTAAAGAACCAATCAGCATGCTCGGAATTGTACCCTGGCACCTTGTACATGACCGTCACGGCCGCAAGCGTACTGTCCGGCCTGTAGTTCTCTTTCACGACGATGGCGCCGGCCGGCATTGTGCCCGCATGACTCGCAACGGCTCCCATCGCGACATCGTTCATGTACGTCGTGAGCAACATGCCATGTGGTTCGGTTCCGGAATACAACCGACCTTTCCCGGGCCATAAATCCCAATTCGAGGCATAGCTCACGTCTTGGAGATAAGACCACATGCTCGCCCCGGTCGTATCCGGGGGTGCGGCTGCCGTTGTCGCCTGGTCAGCAACGGCTGTATCCGCCGCGTCGTCTCCATCCTCGGCCGGGGAGCAACCGGCCGTGGCAAGAGCGGTTCCGACCGCCACGACGGACAGCAAGTTTACGATTTTCATTCACCCCTCCTGGGTCGTGTTGTTAACCGTTATCGGAACCGACGACCGCACGCGGATGTTCCCGGTTCTACTATTTCCATCCCGGGCGGTGGTCGGATGGCCCGCCATCACCTACTTTGCTATTCCTTAATAAGGGAAGCCGGTGTTGAGCCCAAACCAACCTAAGTGTCGCCCCCGCCCGTGGTAACCATGCAATTAGCCCTCGAACAGATCGTCAAACTCTCCAATGCCATCGGCGCTGATGAACGGTTGGTTCAGCCCGGGGGTGGTAATACGTCGATCAAGATCCAGCCCACGGACAACGGAGAAGGTCAAGATCCCCTTTTATTCGTAAAAGGAAGCGGCACCGACCTCCGCTCGATCCGACCAGCTGGTTTCACGCGCTTGGCGTTACGCAAGCTTTCCGCGTTGCGCGATGTCGATGAGATGAACGATACGGATATGATGGAGTTCATGGCGACATGCATGGTGAATTCTCGGGACCCGTTCCCAAGCGTGGAAACACCGCTTCACTCGATCTTGCCCTACACTGTCATCGTTCACACACACGATATCGCAACAATGAGCCTGACCAACCTCAACGATTCGGCAGCAGAACGATTGGTGCAAGACCTGTTTGAGGATCGGATCATGTACATGCCATATTCGACCCGGCTTCCCACTCGCCCGCTTGGCCAGCGAGATCGCCGACGCCATACCGCCGCAAGCGGTCGGTATGACACTCGCCCACCACGGCCTGGTCGTGTGGGGCCACGACGTGGACACGTGCCAGAAGAACCTCAACGAGATCATCGAAACAATCGAAGGCCACATTTTATCGAGGAGAGGAAAACCGAAGGCACCCTCCCACAAACCACCTCCACTATCGAAACACAAGCGGCACGAGTACGCGGAACTGTTGCTACCAGTCATACGCGGCGCTATGGCATCGGAAGACAAAGTGGTTTTGCACCTGGATGATTCCGACAATACGCGAGCAACGATCGAAGATCCGTCGTTGATCGAGTTGACGCGCCGTGGTGTTGCAACACCAGAGCACGTGTTGCGAGCTGGCAAAACCCCGGTGTGGCTGATCTTGGACTGGAAAACATCTCACGAGGCGTTGGTCGATAGCACAAAAAAACAGATTCAGACCGCTCGGATCGAGTACGACGAATACCACACACGGAACGCCCGTCAAGGCGAACAACCGCTGACGGATTGGGCTAAGGTGTTCTTGATCCCTGGCCTGGGCATAGTCACCGCGTTCAAGGATAAAAAGAGCGCCGTCATTGCAAACACATGTTACAAGGCTACCATGGAGTCGGTCAAAAACGCTGAAGCGCTCGGCGGTTTTCGATTTCTGCCTGAACATCAAATTTTCGAGTTCGAACACTGGCAACTCGAACGACGGAAGGTCGATGAGGCAACCAAGCGCGAGCGAAAGGAAAAACTGCTGCCCCGACATGTGGCGCTCATCGTGGGCGGTGCGGGTGGAATAGGTCGAGCGGCGGCGTTGCGTTTTGCCGAAGAAGGAGCAAACGTCGTCATCGCGGACATCAATCCCGACGCCGCCCACAAAACGGCCAAAGACATTGCGGAGAGTCACCCCACCCGCGTCATTGGCGTGGTTTGCGACGTAACAGACGAAGCCTCAATCGACGCGGCGGCAAGGAAAACCGTTTTAGAGTTTGGCGGCATCGACTGCCTGTTCTACACCGCTGGCGCGGCACCGCGGTTCGCTCGTCTAACCAATATCGAACGCGACGACATGCAGCACCAAATGGAAATTCACTTCTTTGGCGCCGTGCTGGCCATGCGAGCAGCCGCGCGCATCATGACACGCCAACAAACGGGTGGATCCATTATCCTATCCATCTCCAAGGCCGCCGTCAGCCCCGGAAAAGAAGCGTTGGCCTACGGGGCAAGCAAAGCCGCCCTCCTCCAAGCAATGCGCGTCGCCGCAGTTGAACTTGGTGAGCATCGTATTCGAGTCAACGCCATACACGCTGACCAAATAGATACGCCCATGTTCCGACGCTTTGTCGCAGAACGCGCGGCAAGTCGCGGTGTGTCAGAAGCGCAGCAACTCGAAGCGTATCGTGGTCGCAACACCATGGGAGTTTCGCTCATACCACCCAGCGACGTCGCCGAGTTGGCGGTACTCCTGGCAAGCGATCGATTTCGTTACACAACCGGAGACATCATTACAATCGACGGTGGATTACCCGAGGCGTTTCCGCGGTAAGGCGATAACCGGGACAAACATACCGGCCTACCGCCATGCCGCCTCCCGCCCAATCAGCCAAAGAGCATTGCGCCGGAGAAACGCAGGTGGTGTAGCAGTACCAGAAAGTAAAGAACGCAACAACCGGTGAGGGCCGGCGCCGCAAACGGATGTTGACGGCAACGCCACAATAGCACCACACCAAGCGAAACAAGTGCAATCTTCGCGAGCACAAACCCCAACGCATTGTTCACAACAAGATCGCGCATGAAAACGTTCGCTTCTTCCGCCAAACCGGCCCGAATCCAGTACAGGGTGAACACGGCATCCAGAAGATTCAAGATGACCAGCGCCTTTGCCACACGATGCAGGTAACCAACCCTGGGATCGGTTAGTTGCCCTTGCGCAATCGGTAACGCTCCGCTGAATCCGGAGACTGCGAGATGTTCGGTCTGGCGCACGGGTTATCAACCGTGGAGGGCAACCATGCCCACCGCATACGAGAACCTGGCATCCCTACTAGGTGGCGACCAACGAACGGGCCATCGCCCCCAATGAAGGGCAAGGTTCGTGCGATGGGCCGTTCGCGGTAAAGTCCTAGTAAATCACACCGTTTTCTTGAACGCGGGGGCACCGATCGTTGCGACGACACCACGGAGACGACATGTCCGTTGGGATCACTCCCTTCTCAACGAAATCGTGGGCGGCAGTTGCGAGGCACGCCGCGCCGGCTGCAGAATGGCAATCAAACCCACGATAAACAGAACACCCGTCATCACGACGTAGGTGAGCGTGTGCCAAGGCAAGACACCCACTACGAAACTCCCCAACAGTTTCCCAAGACCTGCGGCTAGGAAGACTCCGACCACGGTGCCTACGAATAGAAGACGCGTGCCCTGCTTCACTATCAAGAAAATGACGTCTCGTCTTCGTGCGCCCATTGCAACACGAACTCCGATCTCATGCGTCCGCTGGTTGACCGAGTACGCAATGAGCGCATAAAGGCCGATGGTCGCGAGAATCAACGCAATCGTTCCCGCCACGACGAGAACAACACCGGAGACACGTTGGGAAAACTGGACGTATCGCATAACGCCACGGATAGGACCCGTGTTCACGATGCTCACCATGGGTTCGACACGTCTAACCTCTCGAATAAGATTCGGAATGACCGGTGTAGCCATCGGCGCGGTACGTAAGTGAAACGTCATCAGACCCCGGTAATGTTGCCCATGTGGCAGATACAGATACGGCCGAGGTGATTCGATCACTGATCGGTACTTGATATCTTTGACTACACCAACGATCTCTACGTCTCGTGTTTGATCCGGCCCTTCCAACAGCGTTACACGCTGACCGATCACGTCGCCCTCACCAAAGAATTCCTGTGCCATTGCCTGGTTCACGATGGCTACTTCCGGAGAGTCCAACCGGTCGGTCGCTTGGAATTCCCTGCCCGCCAACACCGCAATGCCGAGGGCATCGAAGTACGACTGAGAGACTACGTTGTAATACACCGCGGTTCGGGACCCTGCAATTTCAACATTGTACCGACTCGCTTGGGAGGCCAACGGCATGTAACGCGCCAACGCTACGGCCTCAATTCCCGGGACCAGTGCCATGGAGCGGGTGACTTCCCCGAAAAAAGCGAGCCCGGCAGGCCCGTCATAACCGAGAAGGTCAAGATCAACGGTGCCGATCGAAACCCGATCCACTGTAAAACCGGGATCACCGTTGCTTGCGCGACGCATGCTGGTACCCAATAACCCGGCACCAATCAACAGTGCGAGAGACAGGGCAACCTGCGTCACGACAAACATGTTCCGCAAGCGGGATGCGTTGAGCGTTCCAGGTCGGTGTCGTAGCGACGACACGAGGTCGAACTTTGTACCCTGTAGCGATGGCACAACGCCAAAGATCACACTTGTACCAAGCGCAAGCACGATGGCAAATGCAACGACCTTCCAGTCGGGACTGATGTTGAGATAGACGGGCATGCCAACATCGGGCCGCCATGTCTCAATCACGGAAGATACCCAAACCGTCAGGAGCAACCCGACCCCACCACCGGCGAGCGCAAGCATGACACTCTCGGTCATCAACTGACGAGTAATCCGCAATCGAGAAGCGCCAAGAGACTGCCGAACGGCTATTTCTCGATGCCTGTTGGACACCTGTACCAAAAGGAGTCCGGCAATATTTGCACACGCCACGAGTAGAACAATTGCCATGATGGCCCACAAACCTGCCAGGAAGATTCCTACAGGCCCCCTCACGCCGGGCCGAACACCTTCGGCGGGCACCACAAGGTATCCGCGTACACCGTCGTTGGCGGGGTTGACGGCGCGTTGCCTTATGGCAAGGGCCGCGACCGACGTTCGCGCGGCGTCGATAGAACTGCCGGGAGCTAACCGTGCAGTGACATCGAAGCGCTGAGAATTTCTCGAAGCCAGCGTGTCCGATACCGGCATTACACGATCATACATGTCGGTCGATACCCAAATGCTAGCGCGTACACCCGCGAACGTTCCGGAAAAGTCCCGTGGCGCCACACCGACCACCGTTAACTCATGAGCGTTAACGGTAAATAGCTTCCCGAGAGCCACCGGATCTCCGTTTAATCGCCGCTGCCAGAACTCGTAGCTCACAACGGCGATCGATTCGGCCAGTCCACTCGTACCATCAACGATGTCTAAACCACGGCCGGGCGACGGCAAGATCCCCAACGTGGAGAAGTAATTGTTTGACACGATCTCACCGGTGGCTTCAAACGGCTCACCATCGATAGAAACGACGAAGCTGACAAGGGCGTGAGCAACGGCATCATCGAAGACCGGTTCTCGACTCACGTCAACGAATTCCGAATATGAGAGGAGGAATGAACCTTCCCCAGCATCTGTGGCGAATACATTCACGAAGCTATCTGCCTCGTTCACCGCGAGGGGACGCATGAAGACTGCGTTTGCAATCGAGAAAAGGATCACGTTCGTTGCAATACCCAACCCCGCAGACAACACGATTACACCGAACAACCCTGGGCGGCGTAAAAACGACCTGAACGCATACCGCGCGTCACTTAGCACCGAACTAAAGCCCCTCACAAGACCACCGGTGTCTTGACAGTATTCCAGACAAAAGTTGTTGCACCGGCAATCAACGCGACAAAAAGAAGCGGCATGCCAGTTTCGACGCCGGGAGCGCCACTGGAGGCTAGCACGACGGCAAAAAAACAGGTCATGCTAGCCAAAAGTGTATTGACAAGCGTGATGACCGGACTCGCTGCTTTCGACTTGCTTCGTTTTTCCGTCGGCAGCGCATCAAGGACATCACGGGGAAACCCCGCACGCGGTGCCACCTCTTCGCTCATGACCTCATGCAACGTTTCGAGTTCTCGTATTTTGGTCTTACATGCCTCACACGACAGTATATGCGACAACCGCTGTTCCACATCCCAATCAAGGGCATTCCCAAGTGACACAAGCTCGTCAAGGTCGATACAAGGAGTCATCGTGCCCACACCTCCATAGAATTCTTGAGTTTCTTAAGCGCGTGATGTAGCGCCGCCTTTACCGTACCCTCGGCACATTGCATTTTGTGAGCGGTCTCCTTAACGGAACGACCCTCAATGATCCGCATGATGACAACATCTCGCTCACGTGGCGGAAGCTCGATGAGCGCTTGGTTAATAGAACGACGGAGTTCGTTGCGGTCCGTTTCCGCGTCAGCTGGATCAAACGCTTCCAAACCCATCTGTGTACTCGCCGCATCAAAACGTGATCGCGATGCACGTTTGGCAGCCACATCGAGACACACGTTCCTGCACACACTCAATAGCCACCCCAAAAGAGTGCCATGCCCACTGAACGCGCGACGTTTTCGATACACACGAATCCACGTTTCCTGCAACAAGTCGTGTGCATCGTCACCGTCGTCCGCGAACGACCGTGTTATGGCAAGCAGACGCGGAGAATACTCCTCGATGATACGCCGAAATATCTCGGGATCGCCGCGATGCAACGCCGACGGATCGTTCGCATCCCACTCAGTATTCAATTCGT
>JAZDDD010000675.1:0-2078 GCA_036679545.1 Gemmatimonadota bacterium
GCCGTCCACGGTAACTATTGTTGATTCAGTGACAAACGGCACAACTCAAATAGACAGCAGCACTGGGGACATTACCTACTCACCGAGCGCGAACTTTTTTGGTACGGACGGCCTTACCTACACGGTTACCGATGACGATGGCGGCGTGTCAAACGTAGCGACCGTGACGATTGATGTCGGGGACCTCAACGACAATCCCGTTGCCCTAGATGACTCAACGACCACGGCCGAGGATACCCCTGTAGTTATTACCGTTCTAAGCAATGACTCAGATCTGGATGGAACCATACAACCCGCTACCTTGACCGTGGTGACGGACGCCAGTAATGGCGTGACGTCTGTCGACCCAATCGCAGGGGGGTCCGTGACCTACACACCAAATAGCAACTTCTTTGGCACGGATAGCTTTACTTACACGATTTCAGACGACGACGGCGGAGTTTCTAGCGCCGCCATTGTGACAATCTTGGTTTCAGACGTGAATGATCTACCGGTCGCGGCGAACGACACAACGAGCACCGTCGAGGACAGCTCAGTCGTGATCGCAGTGCTATCGAACGATACGGATGCAGATGGTACACTCCAACCCGAATCGTTACTGATCCTCAGTGGTCCAAGTAACGGAACAGCCAGCAGCGATCTTACGGCAGGGACGATTACATACACGCCGACCGGCAACTTCTTCGGTACGGATACTCTCACCTATACGGTCAACGATGACGATGGCGCGACCTCGAATACCGCAACCGTCACGCTGACTGTTTCAGCCGTGAATGACCCGCCAATCGCCGCGGACGACGCAGTTGGAACGGGAGAGGATCAGCCCGTTACTATTTTAGTACTCTTCAATGATAGTGATATTGACGGAGTTCTTGTGCCTGCAAGTATCTCTGTTGTGGGCGCGCCGACGAATGGTACGACTTCCGTCGACTCGGTTAAGGGCGAAATTCTGTATACTCCTAATGCCGACTTCAATGGAGTTGACACCTTTGCCTATACGGTCGCGGATAACAGCGACGCAAGCTCAAATGCGGCAACTGTCAGCGTGGTGGTGTCGGCGCAGAACGATGCCCCGGTTGCGGCGAATGACTCTCTGAGTACCAATGAAGATACGCAGGTCGTTATCGATGTGCTCGCAAACGATTTGGACATTGATGGAACCCTTGACTCTACCACCGTTAATGTGTTAACCGCACCCGTCAACGGGTCCACGTCGGTCGATGCAGTTACAGGGGAAATTAACTACACGCCGGCCAGTAACTTTTTTGGGACGGATACATTTATATACACGGTCACCGACGACAATGCTGTCTTGTCTAATCCTGCTACGGTTACGGTAACCGTTATAGATGTGAACGACGCTCCAGTTGCCGCGAATGATTCTACCGGTACTGGCGAGGACACGCCTGTCGTGATTTCGGTTGTATCTAATGATTCAGACGTTGATGGCAGTCTGCAGCCCAATTCCGTGAACATAGTGACTGATGCTCTAGGCGGTTCAACAGCCGTGGACAGCTCCAATGGCAACGTGACCTATACGCCAAATACCAACTTCTTCGGTACGGATAGTTTCACCTACACGGTGGCGGATGACGACGGTGGTGTCTCCAATGATGCTACAGTCACAGTTACAGTCTCGGGCGTTAACGATCTACCGGTTGCAGTAGCTGATTCGGTGACGACCTCAGAGGATACTTCCGTGGTGGTTGCACTCCTTTCGAATGATTCCGACGTGGATGGCAGTTTGCAGCCGGCTACCGTATCCGTGGTTAGCAATGCCGGCAGTGGCTCGACAACCATCGATCCCGCGACCGGAAACATAACTTATGCACCGAACGTCAACTTTTTCGGCACGGATACATTCACCTACACGGTCACCGATAACGATGGCGGGACCTCAAATGTGGCATCTGTTACAGTCACGGTCACCGACGTCAACGATCTTCCATTTGCGGCGAACGATACAAGTGGTACAAGCGAAGACACCCCTGTCGTCGTCGGCGTTCTGGCGAACGACTCAGACGTTGACGGAACGTTGCAAGGCGGCAGCGTGAGCATTGTTACCGATGCTACTGATG
>JAZDDD010000676.1:0-3046 GCA_036679545.1 Gemmatimonadota bacterium
CACCCCAGTTGGAGGGGCTTCCAAGCGTTGGCCATGACGGCAGGAAGCAACCGTTGGGTAATCACGTTTGCTGACGCTCCTGTCGGAATCGAGAACCGCATCCGTGTCAGCGATCCGAATGTCTGCGCGGATAACCCGACGGGCGCTTCCACCGTCGGGGTAAGCGCCAATGGCGTGGCTCTTTCTCGGATCGTGGATACTCCTGGTTCCGGGACAGAACCCGGACTCGCCTTCACCATAAATATCGACGGTGTCGTTTCCCCGTGAGGTTCCTTCACTCACGACAATGTACAAAGCAAACAGTGCGTTGGTTCATCGCGCTGGCCGCGATCGCATGCGCGAGTGCGTGCGCGCGAGGCGATGAGGAGGGTTGGGCGAGTGACTTCGACATCGGCGAGTATCCTGTCGGGTTCCGCAGCATCCAGATGACGTCGGCGCCATTCGATGGCCGCCCATCACGGAGAATGACGCTCTCCGTTTGGTACCCAGCGAGCAATGGAGACCTACAAGAACCAGTACGGGTTGAAGATCTGTTCCGCCTTGCCATCGATGAGGGACAGTTACTTGAAACGGACGGGTTGTCGATCGAACGAGGGTTTGCGGCCGCCATGACAGGGGACTCTACATCAATACCGATCAACCGGCTGCGAGCAGCACTCGATGCGCCGACGTCCGCCACGCACGATCCCACGCCGGCTTCGGGACCGTTTCCACTCGCACTCTGGTCGGCGCGACATGCAACAGTCATAGCGCAGGCCCCGATGGCCGAGACATTGGCTAGCCACGGCATGGTCGTCGCCACGGTATGGTCATCCGATCCACCGCTTGCCTTTTTGTGGGAAGACCGCTCCGCCGCCGACAAGTTGGCCACCATCACCGCACACACTAACGATCTACTGCACGCGCTTACCGTCCTACGGTCTGAAACATTCGTCGACGGGGAACGAGTGATTGTTTTGTCTTGGAGTTATGGCGGTCAAACCGCAGCCAGACTACAAGAGCGTGACGATGCTGTTCGAGCCGTAATCAGCCTCGACGCAAACGTGCTACCGGCTCGGCCCGAAGAACTTATAGCACTCCGCCGACCTTTGGTGTACTTCGTGGGCGAGGCCACGGCGTCGCGAGGGTTCGAACGACTGGGCCAGCTCGAAACTTCATGGATTGGGATCGGACTGCCTGAGTTAGCGCACGGGAACTTCAATGCGCTGGAAGGCTACCTTCCTGGCTTGTACGAAGCCGACACAGTTTTTGCGTGGTCTCACGGAGGCAAGAAAGCCCGGACTGGCTACCAAGCGCTTGTTCGAATGGTCACGGCCGCCGCTATCACGTTCACTGCCGAGTCAGAGCCTTCTGTAACAGAGTTAGCCAGACGTTTATCGGTAACTGCGGGCTCTATAACCGCACAGATCCGCTATTCGGGCGACGGCCGTTGACATGGCGACCATGGTACAGAACTCATCACGTGTCCGCGACAGGAGCGGCGAAACGGACAACCGCAGTCGCCTGTGACACGATAACAAAGGTCGTTTCGCTCGCATGATCGTGCATCGCGGCGTGCGCAATGTGCAGGCCCCATTCTTCCGCAAGTGCGGGATTGCTAATGGTGCCCGTCGACGGGGGCATGACGCCTCGTACAATGTCACGCGCAACCGCCGACGGATCGTGATGCGCGCCCGTGCCGATCTTGATCTTGGCGTTCGGTAAAATGTTCGCGATCTTCAGGCGACAATGCTTCAGTACCTCCGCGTGCGTGACGACGTCTGTGATCTCCCGTCCGGCGCGGCTTGGATGCACCAGCAATGCGTGTTCAACGGGATAAGAGTGACATGTCAACGGAACGAAACGGTACGCCCCGACCGCATCCAAGCTCTCATCGTAAAATCCTGCCGCCGAGTTATGGAACGCAAACTGGCCGAATGGACACGCACCCGTTTCAACCGACTTTAACACGTCAGCAGCCGACTGCGCGTAGACGACATCGAGTTGATGATGGGACTCTTGCTCGCGCCATTTCCTAAGCGCGCTGTCGTTAAAGCTTCCTGGCCCTCCTTGGATGATGATCCGACCATGCATGGCAGATTCCAGCGTTTTCAACGGACTGCCCCCGTCATGACGATTCGGGACTTTCAAAACGCAAACAGTCTTCGATGGCTTGGATCAAGGCCGGCGGGTGTTCCGCCAATCGATGGCAGACATAAAGAAACCAATCCGGACCATACGTTAGGAACACGCGCGCATTGAAACCTGCGGATCGAACTAGCGAAACCGGTTCAGCCTCAGCTCCTTGCAAAAACTCGAATTCCACGGGTCCAGCGAACGACCCTTGCTTTAACTCATTGAGGATGTGGGCCAGGATCTCGGCGTCATGCGTCGCTATTGCGCAGGAGTGTCCGGCCTCGAGAAGAGTAAAGGCATAACCAAGAAACGCGCGGTCCAGCGCTGGGCCTCTTCCCAACACCGAAACGTGCGACTCAGGTGACCGATGGTATTCCGGCTGGGTAAACCGTTCTTATGCTCAATCACTCCGTTTGCGATCCTGGCGACACTACTCGCTCCGCGACATGACGCCACGGCACAGGTAATAGCGTTTGAAAACGCGCGCATCGTCGACCCCACGAACGAAACCATCGTTGAAGGCACAATCATCGTCCGCAGTGGCCGGATTGCGGAACTAGCTACAAAGACTCCGGACGGTTTTGCAGGGGAGCGCATAGATCTCGGCGGCCGTTGGGTAATCCCAGGCCTGGTGGATATGCACACGCACTCTTTTGGGAACATGTCACCGGGCGGCGCACCGCAGATGTTGGGAACCGCCGGCGTCGCTCAGGTGGCATTGTACGCTGGTGTGACAGCGTTCCTCGATCTTTTCAACCTAGAGGATACCATTTTGTCGTACCGCGATGCGCAACGGCGTGGCGAACACGGCGGCGCTGCGGTATTCGCCTCCGGTCCGTGTTTGACCGCTACGAATGGACATTGCTCCGAGTACGGGATTCCCACTCGCATCGTCGATACGCCGGAGGACGCACGTCGAGAGGTCGATGCG
>JAZDDD010000677.1:0-2210 GCA_036679545.1 Gemmatimonadota bacterium
CCATCGCGCAAGCCCAAGCTCAAGTCGATGCCATCACGTCACGTCTTGCTAAAGAATTCCCACAGACGAATGACTGGAAGCGCACGCGCTTGGTTCCGATGTTTGAAGACGTTGTACGCGGTGCCAACGTCATGCTGTACGTATTGATGGGCGCCTCCGCAATCGTCCTACTCATAGCGTGCGTCAACGTGAGCAATCTCGCGTTAGCGCGAGGTGTGGCCCGACAACGAGAATTTGGCATTCGGTTGGCCCTCGGATCGCGACGGGGACGGCTCGTTCGTCAGCTTTTGACTGAAAGTATGATGGTCGCGACGATTGGCGGAGCCGTAGGTCTGGCCGTGGCATTTGTCGGTTTGCAAACGTTGTTGGCGTTGAGTCCCGAGTCGCTTGCGCGAGCCGAAGAGATAGGGTTTGACCTCAAACTACTGGCATTCACACTTGCGGTAACGATCGTCACGGGAATGGTGTTCGGGTTGGCTCCGGCGCTCGGCCTAACGGGATCCGGGTTGCATGGATCCTTGCGGGAAGACACGCGAAGTGTAAGCACCGGGAAGACGGGCAGACAAATTCGTGCTGTGTTGGCCGCAGGCCAGGTGTCACTCGCGGTGATATTGCTGGTCGGTGCCGGGATCCTGATGCGGAGCTTCGTAAGTTTACAGAAGGTCGAAGCCGGATTCGAACCGAAGTTAGTGACGACATTCGAGATACATCTGCCCGACACTCGTTATGCCGAGTCCGAATCCCGGATTCAGTTTCACACCCGGTTGCAGGACCGTGTTAGATCCATCCCCGGTGTACGGTCAGCGGGCGCAACCTCGTGGCTCCCCGTGAGCGGAGCATACCATGGGTGGGGACTGCGGTGGGATGGACCCGAAGGTGAGGTCGCGTTCGGCATACAAGTTCGCGTGACGGAAGGCGACTACTTCAAAGCCCTCGGTATTTCGTTCGTGGAAGGCCGGTCGTTCCAAAACACCGACCAAATCGGAAGTACCCAAGTGGCCATACTCAACAGGGCCGCGGTACGTCTCGCCTTCGGCGACCGCTCCGGGTTGAGCGAGCGTGTCCGCGTGGGCGGCACGGAGTGGACGGTAATTGGCGTGGTCGCCGACGTCGCGCTTACTGCACTGGGGGACATCAGTCCCAAAATTTACGTTTCCCACTCACAGTACGGTGACAATCGAAATTGGGCACTCATTCAAACCGTATCCACCACCACGGAGCGACCGGATCTCATACGACTTATTCGACGCGAGCTGTCAGGGATCGATCCGGAACTCGTTGTCTATCGCCCGCGATTGATGGTCGATGTTGCCGCACGTCAGATCGCCCAACAACGTTTCGCCTTTGTATTGATGAGCGCGTTCGCAGCTGTCGCGCTTGCGCTGGCGGCCGTGGGTCTGTACGGCGTGCTGTCGTATAACGTGTCACAACGATTTCACGAGTTGGGTATTCGTATGGCACTCGGTGCGCACACCACCGAGATTCTGCGCATCGTGGCTCGACACGGTGCATTGGTCACGGTAATTGGTATCGCGTTCGGCTTAGGCGGCGCATACATATTCGGACGGTTCCTCCAGTCGTTGACATTCAACATCAGTGTCGCCGATCCCACTACGTACGCGGCGGTGGCGGGTGTGATCGCCTTTGTGGCGGGATTGGCCGTTGCGGTGCCCGCTTGGCGTGCTACACGGGTCGACCCCATAACCGCATTGCGGAGCGAGTGAACGAAGGAGCACTGTGTTTTACGTTCGTCAGACTACAAGTTTCCTCAGTACCTTCGACCGAGACCGACTGGCGATAACGACGTGCCCGGTTAAGAGTTCGATCTGTAATCGTGCTCCGTCATATTGCGTCATGGCACGGACGTAGTCCAGGTTTACGATGTAGGAACGATGCACCTGGATGAAGCGATCGGGGTCCAGTCTTTCCGCCAGAATTCGGAGCCGCGTGCTCACGAGAAACTCCTCGCCGCCCACATGGAGTGTGACGTATTCGTCTCCCGCGACGAGCAGTTGCACATCTCGCACGTTGATGGGGACGATCTGACCTCGTTTTCGAACAAAAAAACGCGTCAGTTTTTTGACTCGCCAATCGCCTCCTGCGCGCGAGCCGAGAAATCAGGCGGACACGTTCAACTAAAGTCCCAGGGCAGCCCGTTTTCGCGCGCTACGCGCGCTGGGCATCATCAATTACCTCCAAACCCGACACAC
>JAZDDD010000678.1:0-4060 GCA_036679545.1 Gemmatimonadota bacterium
GGTCTTTTGGCACGTGGATGTTCGCAAAGACCACATCTGCGTGCGGCCACCGGATGCGTCAAACCCGCGGTTCGATAACGAAACGCCAGACATTCACTCAGACGGGATGCAAATGTATTTTGGTGACGTGTCTGATTCCAATGACCGCCGCGAAAACTGGCACAATAGGTGGAGAGGCTTTTTATTGGTACCCGACGAACGGGAATCGCAGGGCGCACGGGTACGCTCTGTCCGCGGTTTACCGGCACTCGACGATAACATCGATGTCAGTTTCGGGCTCACAAACACCGGGTTTCGAGCAACCGTGTCAACGGCTATCTCAGCACTGCCGCAATCTGGCGTGTTTCTCCCGTTTGACTTGGTCATAAACGAAATGTACGAAGACCGCGAACGTCGAGCAGGGCAGTTGGCATTGAGTGGCCCCGGTTGGGTGTATTTGCGTGGTGACCGCGAGTCGCCACGTACCGCCTCGTTGTGTGTATTCGAATGAGTGTCACCGTCGTGTTACATCGACCACGTGACGTGGTCAACATCGCCGTCGTCATGCGCGCCATGCAAAATTTTGGCTTGACCCGGTTGCGTCTTGTGGCGCCACTCGAATTTGCACCACATCGGATCGAAGGTATTGCACACAAGTCGCATGCTCTCGTCGAGAACACGGAGTTCTTTGACGACCTCGACACGGCGCTGGCCGATTGCAATCACGTTGCTGGCATGACCGCACGTGGGCGTGCGGTGAAACGCAATATGCAACGGCCGCGTGACGCGGCTGTGGACTTACGAGTGTTGTCGGAAACGGGACGTGTGGCAATCCTTTTTGGGCCCGAGGACAAGGGTCTGGCAAATGCCGAACTCGATCGGTGCGACCGCATTGTCACCATACCGACGTCACCGGAAAACCCGTCGCTCAATTTGGCACAGGCGGCCACGGTGATGCTTTATGAGCTGTTTTTGTCCGGCGACGTTCCTGATTTCAAGACACCCCGTAAGGAAGGCAATCCGGCAACACGCGAAGTGTTGGAAGATCTGTTTGGAGGTGTGGAGGATGCGTTGGAACGTATCGAGTTTTTTAAAGCGGGAAACAATGCAAGCGTGATGCGCGCCGTGAGGGAACTCACACACCGGTCCTCTTTGGACGATCGAGAAACGGCATTGCTCCACGCCATGAGTCGTGAGGTGATCAACTTTCTCAAACGCAAAGGCGTTAACGGCTCGTGATACCCGGATTTACCTCGACGGGTAGCAAACACCCGCACAACCTGTTTGGCACCGAGCAAGGTGTGCCTCGGCAAATGCGGCGGTCTGAAGGTTGTCGTCTATGGGACGTCTCAGGCCGTGAGTACGTCGATTACATCATGGCATTGGGCGCGGTGTCGCTTGGGTACGCGCATCCGGCGGTTACCGAAGCGGTCACGCGCGCCACCATGGATGGTGTCGTTGGGTCGCTGGCCCCGGAATTGGAGGAACGTGTTGCCACACGTCTTTGCCGACTAATGCCCAGTGTCGAGCGCGTACGATTTTTGAAGACGGGTGCTGAAGCAATGGCGGCGTCGGTTCGGATTGCCCGCGCGTTTACCGGTCGCGACACCATCGTCACGTGTGGATATCACGGATGGTTGGACACGTTTTCCGATGCCGTTGGTGTGCCTGCGGATGTCAAACTGAACCGGCGTTCAATATCGTTTAACGATATTGAGGAACTCGACTCTACCCTCGAATCCGGCGATGATATCGCCGCCGTACTCGTGGAGCCCGTTGTGGATGGACCCCCAACGGCTGAATGGGTGAATGCCATCAACGAACGGACCAAACGTATTGGCGCGGTCCTCGTGTTGGATGAAATCAAGACAGGTTTGCGTTTAGGGGTGGGTGGAGCCCAGGAGCGCTACGGGTTCAAACCAGATTTGACGGTGTTAGGAAAAGCCATCGGTAACGGTTTCCCATGTACGGCTGTTTGTGGGTCGGCCGATATTATGGCGGCGGTCGAAAAGACCTGGATATCTTCGACGTTGGCGACAGAATTCGTGAGCCTTGCGGCGGTCGATGCGGTGTTGAATGAGTACGAATCCGCTCATGTGGCGGAGACACTCAGTTGGGTCGGTGGCACGTTGTTTATCGGTCTGGAGGAAGTTGCACAAACCGCACCCCGGATCATCAAGGGCGTTAAAGGGATTCCCGAGTTTTGTTACCTCGATTTTGTAGACGACGAGACAGGTTGGCGTGTCACAAGGATGTGCGCCGAACACGGAATGCTGTTCAAACGCGATGCATACAATTTCATTTCGAGTGCCCACACGAGCGAAATCGTACAGGAATCTTTGGCATGTCTTGCCTCGGTTGTTGAACAGGTGGCGTACGGATGATTGTAGACGCACATGCTCACTTCTTCACGGAACGCTCCGGGAGGTCGGACTGGCGTGACATGAACCACAAGCGTCTTGCCGCGGGGGACAAGATGGGTGTGTCAGTCCACATTGCGTCCATACTTGGTAGTTGGGGGTTTCGGTCACCAACTTACTTTCCGTCGCAAGACGACCTCACGCACGCGAACGATGCGTTGGTGTCCCTTATAGATGCGCACGCCGGTAAGATCGCCGGGTATTGCGCAGTCAACCCGAACTTCCCTAATCATGCACTGGATGAGATGGCGCGTCGGATTGACCAAGGTATGATTGGTGTCAAGTTGGCCGCCAGCCGGCGCGCCACCGATGCGTTGCTCGATCCAATCGCAGAACGTGCCGGCGCTATTGGAGCGCCTATCCTCCATCACATCTGGCAACGTCGTCGCCGAGATTGGCCTGGGCAGGAGGCGTCCGATGCGGTTGAGCTAGCACAACTCGCCAAACAACATCCAAGTACGACATTTATCTTGGCACACATAGGTGGTGGCGGAGATTGGGCGCACACACTGCGCGCGGTGCGGTCCGTCCAAAATGTCATTGTAGAATTGTCCGGTAGCGGCGTCGATACCGGCATGTTGGACGAGACGGTCCGTGCGGTTGGCGTAACGCGAATGCTTTGGGGTAGCGACGTGACCATGGATACCGGACTCGCCAAACTTCGTCATCTCGAATCGCTGAGCCTCCACGACGGTGACATCGAGCGCATCACGTTGGGCACTGCCGCAGAGATCTTCCCACTTGCGAGTTTTTCATGATCGTTGACGTTGCGGCGTTCATCGGCGCATACCCGTTCCGTGAACTGCCCGACACGTCGCCTGAAAAATTGCTACGCGAGATGGACCGAGTCGGTGTGGACAGGGCGTGGGTGGGATACTTGCCCTCGTTTCTACAAAACGATCCGTGTGCGGGCAACGAAAAGTTGACCCGGGCATTGTCTCAACACGATCGACTTTCCGTGGTACACGCCATCGATCCGGATCTCCCGGGATGGACGGACGATCTCGAGGCCGCTGTGGAGGAAGGTGCCGTTGCCGTTCGGCTCTATCCCATGCACCAGGGAATCGCACCGGACGGCCCATTGATGGCAGAGACCCTAGATGTCGCGAGTCAACACAAGTTGCCCGTGGTTTTGACCGTTCGTTTCGAAGACCTCCGTCAACGGCATCCGTTGGACGTTGCCAAAGATTTACCGGCGGCGGCCGTGCGGCATTTGGCTCGTTGCCAGTCAGATGTTCGGATTTTGGTAACACATGCCGGTCGAGGCTTTATCGAGGAAGTACACTTCGGTCTTACGGCGGATGAGCAACGTCGGGTGTGTTATGACATCTCTTGGCTGTGGGGTCCGCCGGCTGACGACCTGACCGTGTTGTGTGAAACAATTGGTGCAGACCGTTTTGTTTGGGGCTCGGGGGCGCCGTTACGAATCATGGATGCACCGGGCGCCAAACTGGATTTGTCAACACTGCCACCGGACGGTCGTGTTCAGATTGAGTCAGCGAACTTGGCAGCGTTCGTCAGAGACCGATGAAAGAGCGCATCCGTGGAAAGATTGTGCCGGCCGTCCCGGTGCCGTTCAATCGGTCAGGAGAGATCGACGACGAACTCCAAGAGCAATACATAAAATGGATGAGTCATCAGGACATCGGTGGGATTGCCAC
>JAZDDD010000679.1:0-2196 GCA_036679545.1 Gemmatimonadota bacterium
CGTCAAAGACTTCCGGGTACACGCTTGCCCCGGCAGTCACATAAATCCCTTTTCGAGCGTTTCCGGGCATGTCGCGCGTATCCCAACTCACCGACGCTTGAGCACCGAGCTGATTGAACACGCCGGTTCCGTAAGGCGGGGCAATCGAAACAAAATTATTTGCATTTCGATCGAGATCCGTGTCAGCTGTTTTGAATACCGGCCCAAATGCGAACTGGAATGACTCCGCAGCGGCCAGTTCGAGCATCGGTTCAACGGAAATTTGCCGCTGCTCAACCTCGAAAAATGAACTCGAACCACCACGGGACTCATTGCCAAACCCATAGAAGTTCTGAACCTCGATTCCCGAATACTTTAGCCTCAATCTGCCATCGAACGAACCCACGATGTGACGATAACGGCCATCGTATGAAACACGCGGTTCGAGTTCCTTGGTCGCAAACTCCGCTCGGAAGACGTGACGCGCCGTGTACGGTGACTTGCGAAAGCCGTACCGCTCGATGTTGTGGTAGCCGCCGAATGAGAGGCCGAGGTCCGGGTCGTACGTGAGGAACGGTACTGTGATGTTGCGTCCACCCCAATCGAGTGCGTACTGATGTACCTGACCCCGCGCCGGCGGGCGTTCGTATGGGTCCCGATTGATTCTCGCACCGACGCCAGTCGTGTAGTCGTTGGTCCCGCTTGCGTCATAGAATCGAGTACGTCGAGCGCCTACCCGCGATGCGTTCACGAACCGATCGTCGCCCTCGCCGCCGATCACACGCACGGTGATCAGGCCGCCTACGCCGTCAACACGCACCTGATCGTCTCCCCCGTGAAGATACACCCGTACTTCTTTGGTTTCGGACGACAAGAAACGACGTCGAAAGTAGGATCTGAACTCGCCCGGTTCACCGGTTGGCGCACTGAGAGACACGTCCACGTGGCCGTTATCGAGATGAACGACCTCCAGACGGTCTGCTTCTTCGGTAGCGTGCACATCCACCCAACGACTGATCAAGCGATAATAGTCTGTGGCCATTTCATCCAGCGCGTCACGGCGCGCCTTCAGCGCTGCCGCTATGAACGAGCCACCGAGTTCATTGTGAGATGGCGGGAGTTGTGCGACGGCACCATCAATAACCTCGTCGGTAAGGTCATGCTGAACCGCAATTATCAGCGAATCCCACACAGATATATCAAGCTCTGGCAGCAGGTAGCGATCGATTTCCCATCCGTTGAACGTCAGGCCGGCAGTGCTCGGGTATTCTGGCCCAAACCTGACCTGTTGAGGACGAGCGATCCTCGTTATCGCCATGAGCAGCCCGTCAAAATCGGCAAAAGCTTGATCACGGTCTTCCGGGATCGGACGCCATACGCGCTGCCCCCCTTCAACAAAACTCGCCCACCGCCACTGGCCTTGGTGCCGATCTTTGTCGCCAACTATGAGATCGACCAGGCGCGCGTTCAGAAATCCCCTCGCATCCACCCGCTCGCCGGGACTCGCGCGCAACCGCTCCAAGAGGCGTTCCGAACTCACAATCGAACTCGACCCCGCAAACCCCGGCGTATCGTCTGGTCCTTCGTTGGGATTCTCGACTAACATTGCGAGCATTCCGGCAAACTGCTCACGGAAGATCCCCAACCGAGGATCGTCGGGTATAACGACCAACGAGTGTTTTGCGTGAAGGACGCCGGTGGCGTCCAGTAATGGGTCAACGATGAGTGCTCCAAGCGGATGCAACGCACTGATCTGATCTTGGATGATACGCTCCACGAACGTTCCGCGAAGGTCATCGATCAACCGCCGGGTCGGATCCTTGTCAACGGACCTCACAACATATCTGCGTCCATTGGCTCCCTGAAAGTGAAGGGTTACCGATTGACCAGCCCCACCCTCCACCCACTAGGCCCAGGTCGAGGACGTCGGCCTCCAGTGCCGTAGTCCACAGATTGCGGTAGTCACTTCCGAAAAAGAAACTCTTCAAGCCACCTGCGCGGTAACGTTCACCCGGCGTGACCGTGTGTCTTTCGCCGCTGGTCGTACCACGACGAGATGTTGATGCCTGTGCTTCCAGAGGCGTTGAATACGCCGCGGAAAAGCTGAACGCGAGCAAACACCAACCGGTTGTGAACTGCCACGTCGAAAACCTCATGTCGCCCTCCCTAGTTTGGCAACCCTGCTAAAGCACGCGGTGTGCCGACAAACCGGATGCG
>JAZDDD010000068.1:0-3043 GCA_036679545.1 Gemmatimonadota bacterium
TTGTTGCCTCGCTACCAAACGGGTTCACCTTTAGCCCGAGCGGTGCCCAGTATCTCTGGTTCCGGTATCCCACGCCGGTTCCCCTGCTTGGGCGAACGGTTGTTGGGATCGTAATGGTGATCACCGACGATCCACGGTTGGCGGATGCGGTCGCAAAAACTTACAAAGGCGACGACCTCTATCAATTGGGATCGTTGCTGATGTTTATGCTCAGCTGAGGGATGAGGCCCGTCATGAAGCAATCGACGAAAACAGCGCCCGGAGAAGAATCCGCTGATCAACTGGTTGATGCGATCGTAACACGCAGTGTCGAACGCGCTAACGAACCCAGCACGGCCGAGTCGGTCAAGAAGACAGCAGGACTTCCACCAGCGGCAGTATTTAGCGGTATGGTGCTGGTGGGGGCGTTGACCGTTTGGAACGTGATGCGTTACTCCGATATGCCCGAGGGATTCACACCGCCGGAGGCCAACACCTACGTCCAGATTTTCACGGCGTCGGCCGCGATCGAAAGGTTTGCCGATTCGGTTGGTCGTTTGCCCGCCAGTTTGTCACAGCTGCGAATCGATCAGTCTGGTTTGGCATACACGCCACAGGCCGATACCTACACACTCTCTACGGTCGTTGATGGTAACCCGGTAACGCATCAACGCGGCTCGCCGTTGGTACCGCCCGACTCGGGATTTCAAAGCTTGCAGATGCGAGGACCTAGCTGAAGTAACCCGCCACGAGTATCCCTAGTACATGGCTGGTTCTGAGCGCGACCCCGCGACGATCACACGTTGCGGCGCGGTTGCCATTGTGGGTAAACCGAATGTCGGGAAGTCGACTCTTCTCAATGCGCTGGTGGGCGAACCAATCGCGATCGTGAGCGCCAAGCCACAGGCCACGCGACAACCAGTGATCGGTATCCGCTCTGACGCCGATTCCCAAATTCTCTTCCACGATGAGCCCGGTCTCTTAGACCCGCAGTACCTGATGCATCGTGCGATGCTGGAGGCAGCCGTCGAGTCCGTCGTGGCCGCCGACGCCGTCTTGTACCTCGTACCTTTGGGGGCTCCGGTGACGCCGCTGGTGGACATGGAACCTCGATTCGCCGATCTCGACCTACCGATTGCCACCGTATTCACGAAAGCAGATACTCGGTCTGGTACACCTGGTGCCGGGGTCGCGCCCGCGTTTGTGGTGTCTGCCAGGAACGGTGCTGGCCTTGAGAGTGTTATTACGTGGTGCAAGGCGCAGGTCCCGATAGGTCCCTTTCGCCACGACGTCGATGACTTTAGCACGCAGCCCACGCGGTTCTTTGTCACGGAGTTCGTACGCGAGGCGGCCTTCGAGATTTTGAGCGATGAATTGCCCTATGCCGTCGCCGCCGAGGTCGATGAGTTTCGTGAAGGTTCCAAACCGTTGTATATTCGCGTGACCCTGTTCGTTGAACGCGACTCGCAAAAAAAGATGGTTGTGGGAAGCGGTGGTCAGACCATACGCCGCTTGGGCAGTCGGGCCAGGAGTCGCATCGAGGCCCTGCTGGGGGAAAAGGTGTTTTTGGATTTGTGGGTCAAAACCCTACCGAAGTGGCGGACAAAAGCTTCAGTGCTTCATCGCTTCGGATTACCGCTTATCACTGAGAAACGGCCATGAGCGTAGCCCAGGATCTGTTGGAGATACTTGTTTGCCCAAAGTGCAAGGGTGATCTGGAGTACCGAACGGCGCCCAACGAGGAACTAGTCTGCAATGTGTGCAAACTCATATATGCAGTGGAGGACGACATTCCTATCATGCTGATTGATGAAGCAAAGCCTCTGTAGCATCGTCCTGGGGCTTGTCCTCATGGGATCCACCCCGGAACGGTCGATGGCACAGACGCGGCCAGTGGACGAGGGTGGCGCCATTTTTCTGCTACTTCCCGTTGGCGGTCGAGCGGCCGCGCTTGGACAGGCGGCAGTCGCCGATGCCGGCAGCAGCGAACTGGTCTTCTGGAACCCGGCCGGGTTGGCCACAATGGACCGTGGCGAGGTGGCAGTTCACTATTCGGAGACGTTTGCATCGAGCAATACCGCACTCTCGGCGGTGCTCTCCACGGGTCGGGTGGGTGTTATCGCGTTCACGGCCTATCTGGTTGATTTTGGGTCACAAGACGTTCGGTTGTTGACAAGCAATGGAACAGTCACGGGTCGGTTCTCCCCAAAAAACATCGAACTGATCGGTACGTATGCCACGCGGCTGGGTGCCGGTCTTTCCTTTGGATTCAACTATAAACTCATTCAGTTCCGACAAGATTGTTCGGGCGACTGTGGATTGTTTCCCGACATTACGGGAACGACTCATGGCTTTGACGTGGGGTTGCAATATGCTTTTGGTGGCGATGACGGACCGCTTCGGGTAGGGATTGCGCTGCAGCATGCGGGGCTGAGGTTGCAACTCGAGAATCGTGACCAGGCTGACGCGTTACCCACGCGGTTGCAGTATGGCGCAATCTACACAGTGACGTTGCCAACTCCGGATCCTGAGCTGCAACCCCTGGACCTACGGTTCCTGGTCGATATCCAGAACAATTGGGTAAACCTCGCCGAGTACGATGTCCGAGTCGGGTTGGAACTCGGGTACGGGGATCTCATCAGACTTCGAACGGGATACGCATCCGTGAACGAGTTGTTTGAAAACAACGAAGACGAAACGGGTGCGCGCGGGCCGTCGGTCGGCATCGGTGTACAATTGGGTCGAGTCGCGGTGGATTTTTCTCGGATCTTTTTTCGGATCTTTTTCGATTCCGCGAATTTCGATGAGCCTGTCTACATAGGCATACGCGCAGATTTCTAGCATTCACGTTACATGACGCGGTTATGGATGTTTGCGGCCGCCCTTTCGTATACCGCGATGGGTGCGTCCGCTTCGATTCCCGAGGCCGTTGCGCAGCAACAGCCCAGGCCGCCCTCGGCGGTAAGACCGCCAGGAGGAGTATCGCTCGCGCACGTAATGGCGTCGATGGTAATTCCCGGATCGGGCCAGGTGCTTGCGGGGAAGAAACGTGGTCTCGCCTATA
>JAZDDD010000680.1:0-2626 GCA_036679545.1 Gemmatimonadota bacterium
ACCGTCGAACGAGGTTTTCTCGCATCTCTTGTTTGACGGTCCGGAGATATTTCTCAGGCTTGCCCCAGTCACTTTCGCGGAGCGCACCGAGTGTGTTTGGTCGTGTTGCCATAGGAGGAGAATAATTAGGTTGGGCTCGATTGTCATTCGTTGCTGCCTCTGCTTATTGGCAATTTGAGCGGCGTGGCGGACCCACCGCCCGGGTTCAAAACGGAGATTTCTAGATTACAAAGACGACTGCAAACTGAGCTGGGACAGTCGCACTGCCGTAATCCCGAGCCGACTCATTGGAACACGGATGCCATCCTCGTTCACTTCCAGTGATTCGCCGCGGTCGCGTTCCGCAAGATCCACCAGATTGGCGGAGGCGAACTGAATGAGATCGGGACGCAGCCGAACATTGCGTTGTAATCCCATCACCTCCTGTAAGTACACGATTATTCCAAAGTCGTCGTCGGCTTCTTTGACGGCCAGTACCATGACACCGGGGTCGATGGCCAACAGTTGGCCGAACCGCGGGACCTTAACTCGCCCACCTCGTGTGACCGGTGTAACGATGAATGGTTCGCCATGCCATCCAAAGCGCCAGGGGCTATCTGATGGGTCTGAGTGACGTGCGCTTGGTGATTGTGTCCGGTGGCGCGTCCGAAGAGACACGCGCAAACGGATGTTCGATGCATCTGACAAGCGCGGCCCCTTGATTGTTCGAGCGGACGCTCATCCATCGCAGATGCGCAAAGTTCGTTGCCGGCGGTGCCTGCACTTCGTAACCCGCGGCCGTTTCCCAAGCGACTGAGCTGACATCGAGGTTGAATGCAAAGCTGTAACGAACCGCTGTCTTGCCGAGATTGTCGATCGTATTCTCAATGTCCACCCACGGCGTATCATCGTATACGGTGTAAACACTTGTAAGACGCCCCCAGGTGGTGCGACGTTCAGTATAAAGTCGAGATCCCACGTTTGGCAGGCGGAACCGCTGGAGGGACGATAACCGTGCGGTAGGGATGTCGTTCAAACCTCCACGCGCTGCATCCGCCCATGCTCGCGCTTCATCACGCTGGTGCATCGATTGGATGGCTCCCGTTTCTTCGTTCAACCGGATTGTGAATCGTTGACCGGAAACGGCAGCATCTCCGGGATTCAAATAGGGCGCCGGTGGGGCGGGTGCTGCGTTTGGAATGAATACGTAACCGAGTCCCGGGACTCGAGTGACGACTCGCTCCGTCTCGTCCGGCATCCGTACGACGTCTGTCCGTGGAAGTGGTGAGGGGTTAAACACCATCGAGCCGTCAAACGCAAAATCAACCGCGGACGCGAAATCAAGGATGTTTGAACTCGCTATCCCAAGCAACCTGTTCAGTGGCGTAACCAAATTGCCGACACGAGTTCGAACAGCGTATCCCCGATCAATGGAGGCTTTGGAAAGAGTCGCCAAATTGGGTTCCGCTCGAAACGGCATTGGATTGGCGACGGAGAAAAGTTCGCGAGATGTTGTGGTAGATTCGATGCGCTCGAAGAAATCGTCGGCGCCGCCGAGGACGATGCGTGGATAGGCAAAACGCTGATGCCATGCGTTTATGGTATCGAGCATGAGCGAGCGGTTATCCTCCACTCGTGTAGAAACCACAAGCGCAGCATCGGGTGAGTACACAGATTGTTGCAGACCCGGTGAGGTTGTGAGCCACGTTTCGATGGCGGATGCCATGCCGTCGCGACCGGCCGCGAACGCGAGATGTTCTGGTGTCCCTCCGGGTGGCGGCGATGCGGTTATGACACGAGAACCATCTCTGCCGGTGTACCGGTAGAATGCGTGATGCTCATCGTCCAACAATAATCCGTATCGGATTCCGTTTCCCGAAAGCACCGTCGGCGCCGCATTCATTCGCAGGTCGCGTGATTCCGCGATTGCGATGGGACTGGCTGGGATGCCAAAGCGTCGTTCGAGCGCCATTGCATTCGCGCCGGACCGAAGATAGTCAAGGTGGTCAATCCCATCTGCCGCTCGTTGGCCGGTTGCATACGGATTGCCCATGACGGCCGTCCGATTCATCAAAGACGTTGCCGCGGCTCTTTCCCAAGGACCCATGCGGTCGAGTTGTCCGATCAGATGATCTGGATCGACCACGGTAATCCAATGCAACGTCCATCGGCGTGGCGGTCTGATGACGTGTGATGTACGAAGTGGCGTACGAAAACCAGGTGCTTCGAGTTCGACCGTTATTCTCGTTGTGTCAGCAACGTCCAGCCACAATTCTCCGAACAGCGTGCGGTCGATACCGAGCATGCCCGCCGTTCCCAAAAGCCGCCGGCGTGTGTCATACACCCGCAATCTTCCGGCGGGCGCGTCGATATTGTCGGCGGTGAAGCGCACGAGGTTGGCTTCGCCGCGTGGCGGTCCAAAGAAGACCGTGGACGTAACGCCGACAGTTATGTTATGACGAGGTAGTGTAAAGAAGCTTCCGGCGGAGGCGCACGAATGTAAGAACTGCCGCCGTGAAAACTGGTCCTTCACGCTTCGAGATCGAACGGCAGTTCGACAGCGTCGGCCGTTGCGTTGGATGCAACGAGTTCGCGGTCAAGATCGGCCTTCCGATGAATGATCGCCAAACCAATTTGTTGGCGAAGT
>JAZDDD010000681.1:0-2055 GCA_036679545.1 Gemmatimonadota bacterium
CGATGGCGGGGTGGTGATGGTGGAGAATGTGTACCGTCATCTGTCGGAACACACGGAAGAAAACGTACTCAGAGCCACGTTGATCAGACGGTCGGCGCACGAGGTGGGCCGACCGATCGTTTTTGCGATCGTGATCATCATCGTCGTATTTCTTCCGTTGTTTTCGTTTGAGGGTGTGGAAGGAAAACTCTTTAAACCGCTCGCCTTCACTATTACCTACGCCATGATCGGGTCGTTGGTCTTTTCGCTTACGTTGGTTCCGGCCTTGTGTTCGCTCTTTCTCCGGGCCGGCAAGGAAAAGGATACCTGGATCGTTCGCTGGATCAGGCAAATATATGAACCCGTGTTGCGGTGGAGCCTGCGGCGACGAAAGACGTTGGTCGGAGGTGCGGTGGCGGCGTTGGTCGGAAGTTTGACTCTCGTCCCGCTTCTGGGCACGGAGTTCGTGCCGGCGCTCGAGGAAGGATCGATCCTGTTTCGGGCCACGCTGGCCCCCAGTGCCGGACTGGACGAAGGCATCCGACAGGCGACGCGGATGGAGGAGATCGTCGGGGAGTTCCCGGAGATCCTGGATGCGGTGTCAAAGATCGGTCGAGCAGAGATCGGGGGTGATCCCGAACCGGTGAACAACATCGAGACCACCGTGACCCTGAGACCCATGGAGGAGTGGGAGAGTGGTTGGGATAAGGCCCAACTGGTGGCAGCTATGCGAGACCGACTCGGCGAAATGCCGGGGATCGCCTTCAACTTTTCTCAACCGATTGCCACAAGAGTGGATGAACTCTTATCCGGAGTGCGGGCCCAGTTAGCGATCAAGTTGTTCGGCGACGATCTTGACACGCTCGTAGTCAAGGCGACCCAGATCCAGGAAGTTGTCGCCGCCGCCATTGGTGGAACCGAAGCGGGACAAGTATTTGAAGGGCAACGGCGCTTTGAGATTTTCGTCCGCTTTGGTGCGTCGTATCGGCGTACGCCCGACGACATTCGCCGAGCCCTGGTAGCCACGGCGTCCGGCGCTCGAGTCCCCGTGGGACAAGTGGCGACAATCACGGAAGTACTGGGCCCCAAACGGATCAGCCGCGAGGCAAATCAGCGGCGGATCGTGGTGCAAGCCAATGTCGAAGGTCGCGACATGGGTAGCTTTGTGGCCGAGGCCCAAGCGGCCGTTGCCGCACAGGTACCGTTGCCATCGGGCTACTTCGTTACCTGGGGTGGGCAGTTCGAGAATCAGCAGCGTGCCATGGCAAGGTTATCAGTGATCGTGCCGATTACGGTCGGGCTTATTTTCCTCCTGCTCTTTACCAGCTTCAACTCCGTTCGCCAGGCATTGTTGATCATCCTGAATATTCCATTCGCGTTGATTGGCGGTATCGTGGCTTTGTTCGTCTCCGGTCAGTACCTGAGCGTCCCCGCATCGGTAGGATTTATTGCTCTGTTCGGTGTGGCCGTGCTCAATGGGGTCATGCTGGTATCGTACATCAATCAACTTCGTGAAGAGGGGCTCGACATTCACGAGGCCGTCGTCCGGGGATCGCTGTTGCGTCTGCGCCCGGTATTGATGACCGCCCTTGTGGCTGGCCTTGGACTGGTTCCGTTGCTTCTGTCTTCCGGAGCGGGGTCCGAGGTACAACGTCCTCTCGCCACGGTGGTAGTCGGAGGCCTCGTTACGTCCACTGTGCTTACCTTGATGCTGCTCCCGGCTCTATACGGGACATTCGCGCCGCGGCGCGTGGAATTCTAGGAGAACACATGAAGCTCATCATTGCGGTGATCAAACCGTTCAAACTTTCGGAACTCGTTGATGCGGTTGCGACAAACCCCAATTTTCCCGGCATGACGGTGTTCGACGTACGAGGGTTCGGACGAGAAAAGACGCTGCCTCATCATCGTGAACGCGCCGAGGATCTCCGAGACTTCACCGATCACGTTACGTGTCTGGTAGCGTCACCGGACGACCAGGTCGATGGTCTTGTGGACGAGATTCGCTCCGTCACGCACACCGGGCTGGCCGGTGACGGTAAGATATTCGTGATCAACCTCGACCAGGCCATGAGG
>JAZDDD010000682.1:0-2031 GCA_036679545.1 Gemmatimonadota bacterium
TTGGTAGTGAAAAAACGTCACCTACGCAGCGCGTTTGACTCGTTTTCTACAGTTGCAAGAAAGTTTTGGTCGTAAGTCGTTGGTGGGTAATGCGGGATCGAGTTGGCGGCCGGATTCCTGGTGCCACAGCTCGTTTCTGGCATTCACAACTGGCCGGCGAAATGACTAACTTCATGGTGGCTCACGCAAGGAGGTCGCCATGTTCTTTCGGCAGAAACGGTCCGGCAAGTACACGTACTTGCAAATCGTCGAGAATCGCTGGGAAGACGGCCGCTCCAAACAACGTGTCATCGTTACGTTAGGCCGCCTCGACGAGCTACGCGAACAAGGCCAACTCGATGGCCTGTTGCGATCTGGCGCAAAGCTCTCGCAGGCCGCGATGGTGCTGACGGCGCAGCAGAAAGGCGAACTGCCGGTCATCGCGGCCAAACGGATTGGACCGGAGTTGATCTTTCAGCGGCTGTGGAGCGAACTGAAGATCCCGCAGGTGCTGATGGCGTTGCTCGCCCCGCGACGCTTTGAGTTTCCCATCGAGCGAGTTGTTTTTCTGACCGTCCTGCATCGCCTGCTGCACGGCGGAAGCGACCGCAACTGCCTGGTTTGGAAGGACGACTATCATCTGCCCGGAACGGAAACGCTGCAGTTGCACCAGATGTATCGTGCGATGGCCTGGTTGGGAGAACCGCTCGGCAAAGACGACCAAGACGGCGCCACACCGTTCGCTCCACGTTGCATCAAGGATCAGATCGAAGAAGGCCTCTTTCATCGTCGTCGCGACTTGTTCAGCGAGTTGGCATTAGTCTTCTACGACACGACCAGTATCTACTTCGAAGGCCGTGGAGGCGAGACCATCGGGCAATACGGCCACAGCAAGGACCATCGCCCCGATCGCGTACAGATGGTGGTGGGCGTCGTGCTGGATGGGCAAGGCCGTCCTTTGTGTTGCGAACTGTGGCCCGGCAACATCACTGACGTGAAGACGTTGCTTCCCATCGTCGACCGTCTGAGAAAACGGTTCGCCATTGGTCGTGTCTGTGTCGTCGCCGATCGCGGCATGATCAGCCAAGGCACGATCGAAGAACTGCAATCGACAGAACGACGAGTGAACTACGTTCTGGGCGCTCGCTTGCGGAGTGTGAAAGAGATTCGCGAGAAGGTGCTATCGCATCCGGGTCGTTACCGCGAAGTGCATGGCCCGAAGGAGAAGAGCGGCGATCCTGCTCCGCTGCAAGTCAAGAACGTGCTGATTGACGAGCATCGTTACGTCGTCTGTTTGAACGTGGACCAAGCGAAGAAGGACCGGGCCGACCGCGATGCAATCGTGGTGGCTTTGGAGGAACAACTGCAGCGAGGCGACAAGTCGCTGGTGGGCAACCGTGGCTATCGCAAGTACCTCAAGAGTGGCAAGACACACTTCGAGATTGACCAGCAGAAGATCAAGTCCGAAGCCCGTTACGACGGCAAGTGGGTGTTGCGAACGGATCTGAATGAGCTGTCGGCCGAAGAGATCGCCTTACGCTACAAGCAACTTTGGATGGTGGAGGATTGCATCCGTAGCATCAAGTCGATCTTGGAGACGCGTCCGATCTTCCACCACCATGACGAAACGATTCGCGGGCATGTGTTCTGTAGTTTTCTGGCGTTGGTGCTTCGCAAGGAACTACAAGACCGACTGACGGCCGCGGGGTATTCGCCGGAGTGGGCGGACGTGCTGCGTGACCTGGAGTCACTGCAGTCGGTGGAAGTGGAGTATCAAGGGAAGCGTTTCCGGTTGCGAAGCGAAGCACGCGGCACGTGCAGCCAAGTCTTCCAAGCCGTCGGCGTTGCCTTCCCCCCAACCATGGAGCACGTCATCGACTAACGCTATTTCCCAGCCAACTCACGCGCATGGTGCCAACAGCCACCCGCCTCGCCGTAACCGGTTGCAGGAAAAGTACTTGCCGATTGTCGCTGTAGAAAACGAGTCAAGATAGTTGCCGGAACCCTCTTCCGCGGGTGGATCGGCGATCGTCTGTCGTAGTGATACCAACA
>JAZDDD010000683.1:0-3664 GCA_036679545.1 Gemmatimonadota bacterium
CAGGAGAATGACGGCCGCCACGATTGGCTCACAGGCCGGCGATCCAGACATCACACCAGACCTCGTACGGGAACACGGTCTTACCGAGTTCGAGTACAGCCGTATCCTCGACGTTCTCGGTCGAGAGCCCACCTTCACGGAGCTTGGGATTTTTTCGGCGCTTTGGAGTGAGCACTGCGCTTACAAGCATTCCAAGCCTATCCTCAAAAAGTTTCCAACTACCGGCCCTCAGGTATTGCAAGGCCCCGGAGAAAACGCAGGGGTTTTGCGGCTGGGCCAAGGCTGGGCGGTTGCGTTTAAAATGGAATCGCACAATCACCCCACCGCCGTCGAGCCGTACCAGGGCGCTGCTACCGGTGTCGGCGGAATACTGCGGGACGTTTTCACAATGGGTGCTCGACCGGTGGCTGTCTTGAACAGTCTGCGATTCGGCCCGCTTAGTGAACCGCACAACAGATACCTATTCAGCGGCGCCGTCCGGGGCGTCGGTGACTACGGTAACTGTGTGGGGATCCCAACGCTTGGTGGTGAAGTTGCGTTCGCACCGTGTTACAGCGGCAATCCGCTTGTAAACGCAATGTGCGTCGGGCTCGTGCGCGAAGAGAATCTCATGCGCGCAATCGCTTCGGGAGTTGGGAACGAATTGATTTCTGTCGGGGCCCGCACGGGACGCGATGGTATTCACGGCGCATCGTTCGCTTCTGAAGAACTGACGGCAAAGAGCGAAGCCCGTAGGCCACAGGTCCAAGTTGGAGATCCGTTCACTGAGAAACTGTTGCTCGAGGCCTCACTGGAGCTCATTGAGTCCGGTCACATCGTAGCCATCCAGGACATGGGTGCCGCCGGTCTTTCGTCCTCGTCTGCCGAAATGGCCGCTCGCGGCGGTGTTGGTGTACAGATTGATACGGGACTGGTGCCGACGCGCGAGCCCGGTATGACACCGTACGAGCTGTTACTGTCCGAGTCGCAGGAACGAATGTTGGTCGTAGGCTTCAAGGGGCAGTTTGAAGAGATCCGTAAGATCACGTTAAAGTGGGGACTGGATGCCGTCCGCATAGGCGAGGTGACGGATGATGAAATGTTCCGTGTCCTCCACAACAACGTTGTGGTAGCGGAAATCCCGGGTCCGGCACTTGTGGATGGTTGCCCCACCTACGAACCCGAAGCCGTTGAAGCTCCCACGGCAAAGGCACGACGAGGCATCAAACCAACATCCAGCGATCCTCCATTGAATGATGCCTTTCGGGCTTTGTTGGACTCGCCAACACTCGCGAGTAAGCGGTGGGTTTTTGAACAGTACGACTCGACCATCCGGGCCGCCACTGCGGTTGGTCTTGGGGGCGACGGCGGTGTCTTGAACGTTCCGGGCACCACTCTTGGGATCGCGGTCGCGACCGATGGCAATGCACGGTATGTCAAACTCGATCCGTACGAGGGCGGCAAAGCTGCCGTTGCAGAATCGGCGCGCAACGTAGCCGTGACCGGCGCAAAACCCATTGGCATAACAAACTGTCTGAACTTTGGAAACCCGGAACGGCCCGAAGTGTATTTTGAGTTCACCGAGGCGTGCCGCGGTATGTCCGACGCGTGCCGCGCGTTAAACACCCCGGTAACGGGTGGGAACGTATCGTTTTACAACGAAAGTCCATTGGGCGCGATCGATCCAACACCAGTTGTGGGAATGATTGGAGTCATCGATAACGTTCGCAAGGCCGTAACTCCGTATTTCCGGCAACCGGGACACGTGGTACTTCTTGCTGGAGATACCAAAGGACACCTCGGCGGTTCCGCGTATTGGCGGGTAGTCCTGGATACCGTTGGCGGGTCGCCACCACCGGTTGATCTCGAGGGCGAGCGCCGCCTGATAGATTTCCTCGTGGCGGCAATAGATCGGGAAATGTTGGAGTCGGCTCATGACATCAGTGACGGCGGTTTGGGAATCGCCATTGTCGAAGCGTGTATCGGCGGCCCATACGCGGATGTCGGTCATGGGGCTACGATCGATCTCACCGCCATGTCAGGGCTTTCGGGTCCTCAGGCGTTGTTCGGCGAGGACCACGGTAGAGCGGTTTTGACTACCTCAACACAACGTGTGGACAAGGTACAGGCGCTGGCCGATCACTACGGAGTGCCACTGAGACGGGTTGGTGAGGTATCAAGTACCGGAGACACCATCGTCTTTAGTCTGCAATGCGGCCAAATCGCATTAGATTCAAGCATGGCGCGAGAGACGTATATGAAGGCAATCCCCCGTCGCATGCAGCACGCCCTAGACCCTCTGGCAACCGGCTAACAACACATGTGTGGTGTCTACGGAGTCCGGGGAATACCGGACGCGGCCCAACTCACTCACTTGGGTTTGTATGCCCTGCAACATCGTGGGCAGGAATCAACGGGCATCACGACGACCGATGAGCAGTCTGGGACGCATAGTCATCGCGCCATGGGTCTGGTACAGGAAGTATTTACCCCAGCCGTTCTTGCGAAGCTCCCGGGCGACATTGCTGTAGGGCACACGCGGTACTCCACTGCGGGTGTTTCCGGTATCCACAACGCGCAGCCCTGTTCGGTCAATTATCACTCGGGATCGTTGGCCCTCGCGCACAACGGCAACCTGACAAACGCCGCAACACTGCGAGAGGATCTGGTTCGGACGGGTTCGATCTTTCAGGGTACGTCCGATTCGGAGGTTCTGGTCCATCTCATTGCCCGATCCGAGGCACGCAAACCCGAGGATCAGATCCTGGACGCCCTTGAGCGTGTTGAGGGCGCGTATTCGCTCATATTGACCGTGGGCCGGGATATGTATGCCATCCGCGATCCAAGTGGGTTCCGTCCGCTTGTACTGGGCAAACTCGGTTCCGGATATATTGTCGGATCCGAGACGTGTTCGCTGGACATTGTCGGCGCCCGATTTGAGCGTGAACTGCAACCCGGCGAGTGGATCAAGATCTCCGACGATGGTGTGCGTGACCTTCCTCTGCTACCGTCGCAACCGGGCAGGCGCTGTATCTTCGAATTGATCTACTTTTCGCGACCGGACAGCGTCGTATTCGGTGAGTCCGTGGATCGCGCGCGCAGAAACCTCGGACGCAGACTTGCGGTCGAACATCCGGCGCCTGGTGCCGACTGTGTGTTCTCCGTACCCGATTCGGCCAATGCCATGGCCCTGGGCTACGCGGAGAAAAGCGGCGTGAAACTGGAGCATGGTCTCATTCGCAATCACTACGTTGGACGGACTTTTATTGACCCGGCGCAGCAGGCTCGGACTGAAAAGGCTCGCATAAAGTTCAACCCGGTCCGCGAAGTCGTAGAAGGCAAAAGCGTGGTGGTCGTCGATGACTCCTTGGTGCGTGGCACTACGTCACAAAACCTCATCCGTATGATTCGCCAAGCCGGCGCCCGTGAGATTCACCTACGTATCGCATCACCTACCATTACGGGCCCGTGTTACTACGGCATCAACACACCCACCCGCGGCGAACTCATCGCAGCAAATCACACTGTCGAAGAGATCCGGGAGCACCTGAACGTCGAAAGCCTCGGATATCTCTCCCTTGAGGGCACCCATGAGGCCATAAATAGGGGTCGGTCCGGATTTTGCGATGCATGCTTTTCCGGCGACTATCCGACGGCCATGCCCAAAGATGCCGCCACCAAAGCG
>JAZDDD010000684.1:0-14628 GCA_036679545.1 Gemmatimonadota bacterium
GAAACATCATAGCAACAAAACCCACACAACGCCGAGTCCCAGGCCAGCAACGTACCACATTTGTTTCGGCCTCGAAGCACCGGATGCACGCAACCCGCTGGCGAACCCCGTTCCGATTGCCAATCCGGCAGCGATCATTGTAGCCGCGACGGCACTCTGCACACCAAACGGTACGTACTCACGTATTACGCGTCCCAGCAGCAATCCGATTCCTATCAACGCAGCGCCACGAAAAATTTCGCGGATGAACCCACGCACATGGAGTTTTCGCGCAATGATGTAGTCGCCGCTGTCTAACTCCTCAATGTTTCTTTCCAAGTCGGCGGTGTTCAGCTTGCGAACACCTTGTACGCTCCACTCTCCTATTTGTGCGGTGACAAGCCCCACACCGATAGCCACACCAATACCCAATACGCCAGGCGCGTATGCTGCGGTACCGGTGGCCACGACCGCACCGACGCCGTAGTCCGGATAACGCGCCGCACCAAAAGGCATGACGTCCCATGCGAATAATTCGAGCACAAGACCAATGGCCGCACCGGTCGTCACATCACCGACGATCACTCCCGCGACGATCGCAGCCACGAGCGGCCGAGACATCATGACTTGCGGTCCCGCAATGAAATCCACACCGACCACCGTTCCCCACACGATCAACCACACGAAGGCAGCATCGGTCATGGCTCGATGTCCCCCAATGGAATCGGCGCAGTGTTTGGTAGGTCTTGGGCCAAGATATTCACGCCACGACCCTCCAGTTCACGCAACCTTGTTAGCTCCTCGTCGGTGAGGAACAGATATGGAAGACGTTGGGCACGTTCACCGGATTGATGAATGCCACCGAGATTGACCTCTCTGACGCCCGCGGTACCTGAACACAGTTGGAGAAGCTCTTCGATTCCCTTCACGAGCACTATCGTACGCTCCTCAGAGATTACCCAATCTTCAAAACGTCCGGCAGCTTCGTTGATCGTGACAAATTCGACATCGACGTCGTCCGGCACGCCGGCACGGTACAAGTCGGACTCCCATCGATTCGCCGCGACGTGGTCGTCTGCCAACACGAGCCGGTTGGGGTTGAGTGTTTGCCCCCATCCAACGACCACCTGGCCGTGTATCAGGCGATCGTCAACACGAAGCAGACACACACTCACGGGAACATGCGAATCGAATTGGTTCCAGATTTGAGCAACCGATCCGCAAGTGCTTCGATATCTTCTTCTAGATGGTGGACGAACTCCAACAACATTGGCAGATTTACACCGGCCAGCACAAGTAACTCGTCCCGAGTGCGTTGAATTTTTGCCGCCGCCATGAAGCAGCTCCCACCGGGCATGTCCACAAAAAGAATTGTGGGGCCATCACACACGACCGCGCCGATGCGTTCTTCGAGTAGTTGCGCTCCACAACCCTCATTGCTTACCGTCACCAAATTTTTTTCCGGACCGACGATACACTCGACGGCATCGAGCAAGGCGTTGGCAAGCTTCCCGTGCGAGACGATGACGCCTTGGACCCGACTACTCATAGTCCTCGGAAAGGTATTCGCGGAGCCTCCTCTGCCCTGACATCTTCGAGATAAGCTGGTCGTTCAAATCTTGCGCGGAGTCCGTTCCGCTGTACTTCAGCAGATGGTTCATGGCAACCACCTCCGAAACGACCGTGATGTTCTTCCCGGGGTTCAACGGTACAACAGCGGTTGGCAAATCAACGTCGAGAATGCTTGTGAACTGTTGCTCGAGTCCAGACCTATCGGTTTTGGCCGCACTGTCCCAATCTGTCAATTGGACGACGACTTCGATGCGTTTCTGTTGACGCACGGCGCGAATACCGAAGAGTTTGGACACATCAACGATTCCTGCGCCACGAATCTCCATATAACCGTGCGTGAGTTCCGGCGCACGTCCGATCAGAACATCTGTGCCACGCCGGGTGATGTGCACCACATCATCCGCAACCAACCGATGACCCCGCTCAACGAGGTCAAGCACACATTCGCTTTTTCCAATTCCTGAGCGTCCCACAAATAGGAGTCCTACACCGTACACGTCGGTCAGCGAGCCATGCATGGTGGTCGATCGCGCGAATATTTCCGTCAGGTACGGTGTGATACGCCGGTAGAACTCTGACGTAGAAAGCTTGGAACGGATCACCGGCACGCCGCGCTCTTCAGCGACGGCAATGAGTTCGTCCGGAACCGTTTGGCTTTTCGTTACAAACACGCAAGGAACTGCTTCCTGCATCAGCCCCCGTAAGGATGTCCTACACGCCGCAGAATCAAGTGATTTGAGATAGTTGACTTCCGTCTGACCCAGAACATGGAGCCGTTCGCTGAGGAAACGGTCGATGTAACCGGCCAACACAAGACCGGGACTCGATACCTCCGGTACCGTGATGGGACGGTCGAGATCAACCCCTTCCGTCAACACTTCGAGCTGCAACGTTTCGGTTTTGCGCGAAACGAGTTGGGCCACGGTCATCTGACTCAAATGTCAGCTCGCAACACGTCGGTTTGTACTCGGTCGTGTCTTGTCCAAGTGGTTTTCCAGTTTGTGCGCACCCCGGTCCAATGCCGTACGAAAATCGGATCCTTCCGCCGACGCCATCTTCGTGCGGCCTTTTGCAAAATGTAGATGGAACTCGACCACGAATCGATCGTGATCAACATCAAGGATGACTTCAGCTCGAATGACGCGACCGGCCTTTTTCGCTGCTCGCTCCACCAATTCTTGGGCTCGTGTCCTAATGTCCTCGGACACGTCCGTGTGGCGTGCAGTCACCAACACTTTCATTTCTACCTGCCCTCTCTCTCGCTCCCAGCGAGTATCGTTTCCTTTAGATGTTCGTACGTTTCCGACGCCGCAACTTCCCACGTCAGCTCAGAAGCAAAAGTGCGACCACCGGACCCAAGCCGTTCCACCAGGTCGGCATCCACGACGATGCGCCGCATCGCGGCCGCAAACGCTTCGACATCCCCCGCCTGAATCAACATGCCAGTTTGACCGTCGATGACCGAGTCTCTGAGCCCTGGGCTGTCCGCCGCAATTGCAGGTGTACCACAGGCTGCCGCCTCCACGTTGGTCATTCCCCACCCCTCTTTGAGCGACGGGAAAACAACCGACCAGGCGCTGCGGAATAGCTCCAGCTTTTTCTCCTCGGTAACAAACCCGAGAAATTTGACCGAGTCGGCAACACCCAAATGTTGCGCCAACCGTTCTAAACGTGGGCGATCGTCCCCGCTTCCCGCAACCAGTAGTTGTGTGCGTGCGTTCTCCACAAGAATGCCGGGCAAGGCACGAATCGCGATCTCCACGCCCTTGTACCGCTTCAATCGACCGACATAGAGGAATGTAGGGTCAGGCGAGCGTGGCACGGCAGGATCGGGGTGGTAACGGGCTCGATCCACACCCGGACGAATAACGCGAATTCTGTTCCATTGTACCCCGCGCGCCACCAAATCCTCCTTTGTACTTTCGCTAATGGCGTGAAATGCCGCCCTCCGGTACACCCACGGGATGGGTCTCTCGGCAAACCAGACAAGGGTGGCTATCGGTAATGGCGCTTCGCGAAACGCGGTCGCTCCGAAGAGGTGAGGAATTATTACATAGATTGGTAACCGAGTGACCTGACTGAGATATAAAGGAAGCTTATTGATATCTTCAACCAAGATGTCGTACTGAGCCGCGGCAAGTGTGTCCCGCACGGCGCGACGCCCGAGCCCTGCAAAGCTATGGCGACCGCCAAACCGACGCACATCAATCCCGTCTACCCACGCACGTTGTTGCGCACCCGGCCAACCCGACGTGACTAACGTGACGTCACACCCCTTTTCCACGAGACGCCGGAAAATCTCGAAAAAATGGATCTCTGCTCCTCCGGCCTGTGGGTTTTGAATGTCGAGCCAGTTGACCGCCAGTATCTTCACGGTGTGGTTACAACCGCTGGTGCTGACGAGCCAACGTGTCCAACACTCCGTTCACGAATGATGGGGCTTTGACACCGGCAAACCACTGCGCAAGCCGAACAGATTCGTCGATAACGACACGAGCCGGTGTTTCTTCGAACAACAGCTCGGTCAGTGCTAACCGCAAAATGTTGCGTTCGACGATTCCCACCCGTTCCAATCGCCACCCCTCGATGGCTGCTTCGATATCCCGATCGAGTCGGTCACATTCCGCGACGGCTCGAAGGGCCAACCGGGCGGCGGCCGATCGATGTGGCACGGGGCCGAGCCCGAAAAAACTGTCGGCGACGCCCTCGACGGCGGGTTTGCCCTGTAATTCCCACGCGTAAAGGAGCTGCATTGCGCGAGCGCGCACTTTCGTTTCAGCTCTGAGCCGCGGCATCGATCTCTCGTATGGCGCGCGTAGCGAGTAGTGCCGCTTCGGCCGCCTCCGCACCCTTGTTCCCCGCAGCGCCACCCGCCCGCGCCACGGCCTGCTCGAATGTATCGCAGGTCAACAATCCGAAACCGACCGGTTTACCCGTCGTGAGAGCCGCTTCACCCAATCCACGTGTTGTCTCACTGGAAATGAAATCGAAGTGCGGTGTTTGCCCACGGACAACTGCGCCAAGCGCGACCGCGAACTCGAACCGACCACTTTCGAGCGCGTGTCTCACGACTACGGGAAGTTCAAAGGCACCCGGCACCCAGGAAATGTGGATGTCGTTCAACGCGATCCCGTTATGAGTAAGAAAATCAACGGCGCCGTCCAGCAATCGACGTGTTACTGCCTCGTTGAACCGACTGACAACGACAGCAACGGATATTTCATCAGACGATGACATACCGGCGACTAATGCGAAAGAAAATGGCCAAGCTTATCCCGCTTCGTATCGAGATAGTCGCGATTTTCCGTGGTGGCGTCCGGTTCGATTGGAACACGTTCAGCAATCGTCAACCCATACCCTTCAAGACCCACGAGCTTCATGGGATTGTTTGTGAGCACACGAATCGATGTTAGGCCGAGGTCCATCAGGATTTGAGCACCGATCCCGTAGTTTCTGAGATCTGGCGCAAATCCGAGACGCGCGTTTGCCTCGACAGTGTCACTACCTTCATCTTGCAGTTCGTACGCCTTCAGTTTGTTGGTGAGCCCTATACCTCGACCTTCTTGATCGAGGTACACCACAACCCCGCGCTCTGCCTCTGCAATAACCTGCATGGCCCGTTGCAACTGCCACCCACAATCGCACCGGGTCGAGCCAAACACATCGCCCGTCAAACACTTTGAGTGCATGCGAACCAGAACATCTTTGTGGTCGGCCACATCACCGTAGACAAGCGCTATGTGCTCATGGTCATCGACATCATTGCCGTATGCAATGACGGTGAATTCGCCATACGGGGTGGGTAGTCGCGCATGCGCGGCGCGATGAATGAGCCGTTCATGCTGCAATCTGTAGGCAACCAATTGGGCCACGGTGACGAACGTCAATCGATGGGTTTCAGCGAAGTCTTCGAGCTGGTCCCGACGCATCATTGACCCGTCATCGGCCAGGATTTCGCAGATGACACCCGCCGGCTCGAGACCCGCCAAGCGTGCAAGATCGACACTCGCTTCGGTCTGCCCCACCCGTTGTAACACGCCACCGGGTCGTGAACGCAGAGGAAAAACGTGCCCCGGTCGTCGCAAATCTGCCGGGGCCGTTTGCTCATCCATCATCAGCCGAATGGTTCGTGCCCGGTCGCCAGCCGAGATCCCGGTCGAAACGCCGAAACGCGATGCCGCGTCAACACTCACGGTGAACGCGGTCTCGAGTGAATCGGTGTTGCGGGCCGTCATCTGCGGCAGACCCAGATGATCGCAACGTTCAGGCGTGAGCGTGACACATATGAGGCCCCGGCCATGCTTCGTCATAAAATTGATCATCTCGGGGGTCACAAGCTGTGCCCCGCCAATGAGGTCACCTTCGTTTTCGCGATCTTCATCGTCCGCAACGATCACCATTCGGCCGTTTTTTATGTCTTCCAATGCCTGCTCAATTGTCCCGAACGCCATATGTCCCCCCCGAGCTACTCTGGCTCGCGAGCCGCTATCAAGCGGCTTACGTACTTTCCGATCACATCGCCTTCTAAATGTACCATCGTGCCCGCCTCAACGGTGCTAAAGGTGGTATGCTCTAGCGTATAGGGTATCAACGCCACCTGAACGATGTCCGGTTCCGACAGCGCGTTGACCGTAAGACTCACACCGTCCACGGCGATCGAGCCATGCAGCACACAAATGCGGGCGATTTGGCTGGGGACACGCACATCCACGAGCACTGCATCTTGGTTCGTCACGACGGAGACGACCTCACCAACGGCATCGACATGACCCTGGACGATGTGCCCACCAAAACGATCGCCGACCGCAAGTGACCGCTCCAAGTTCACCGATTGTCCCACCACCCAGTCACCGATCGTCGTGCGTCCCCGCGTGGTCATGATGGCCTGGACGATAAATCGACCCTCACGACAATCAACAACCGTGAGACACGCACCGTTGACCGCGATGCTCTCACCGAGCACGATGTTTGAAAATGGCGCTGCAATGCTAAACTGCAAACGGTCGGCGGTACGTGTGATATCCTCAATGGTCCCGCGCGCCGTGATTATCCCTGTAAACATAGTTCCCGATCGAGTACCAAGAGCGTGTCCGCCCCCAAGGCACGTTGCTCAACCGCCGTCCATGGGCTCGCCGCATCCAATGTAACAGCACGGCGATTTCCGAATGCACGAACACCCTGGCCAAGCCAAATTGGAGCCTGCACCCACACGAGCCGATCCACCAAGTCCTGTTCGAGCAGGGCCGTGCCGAGTACCCCACCGCCTTCAACTAAAACGGACACAAGACCCAGCGTCTTCAGCTGCCGCAACGCGTCCCTCAACGTGGGGGCGGCCAACACGGTAACTCCAGTTCCGCTCACATCCGCCGTGAGTCGGGGCGCCTGCGCCGGTTCAGCCACCAGGTAGGTTGGCACGTTGGTAGCTGTTTGCAGCAGCTTCAGATGTCGGGGAATTTTTCCGCTCTTCGAAAAGATTACGCGTGCCGGTGCCACGCGTGGTGTCACGCTGCCTCTCACCGTAAGCTGCGGATCATCCTCGACGGCAGTAACACGCCCGACGGCCAACGCATCGTAGCCCGCACGTAACCAGTGGACGTAGTCCCGTGCTTCTTTGCCCGATATCCATTGGGAACGTCTGTCCACATCGGTCAGAAAACCATCGAGCGACGTTGCCATCTTGAGGGTAACAAACGGCATGTCCGGACGGGTTGCGTTCCACAGAAACGACGCGTTCAATATCGCGGCCGTTCTCTCTTGGACACCGACTTCGACGTGGATACCCCGCTCACGCAGGTGGTCCGCACCGCCCGCCGCCCGCGAATTGGGATCGGCAATGGCAATCACGACCCGTTGCACCCCCGCGTTGACCAACGCCTCCACACAGGGTGGTGTCTTACCATGGTGCGTGCAGGGTTCCAATGTGACAACACACGTGCTTCCCCTTGGATCGTCACATTGATCGAGTGCGGCAACCTCGGCATGCTCGCGACCAAACTCGGCATGGTACCCTTCACCGACGATCGCTCCATCGCGAAGAAGCACGGCGCCAACCATGGGATTAGGAGCAACACGCCCCCATCCGGCAAGCGCCAGTTCGAGGGCTCGCACCATTGCCTCGGAATCTGTCATGACGTTTGTCGTGCCGGACGCCGCTAGTCCAACCGGACGCCTTCACCCTCGGTGACAAAACCAACAGACCAAGCATCCACGCCTGCTTCCCGTGCGGACGAAATCATTTGGTTGGCCGACGAGGATGGCAAGATTGCGATCAAACCAACACCCATATTGAAGACGTCGAACATTTCATCTCGTGAGACGTCACCGGATGCTTGTAAGAACTCAAACAACGGTGGTGTCTGCCAGGTGCCGGTATCAATCACAGCGCCTAGCCCCGATGGCAGGGCGCGTACAACGTTGCCCGGGATTCCACCACCGGTGATGTGCGCCATGCTATGAATCTCTGGCGCCAACGGAAGCACTATTGACGCATAGCTACGGTGGATGCGAAGCAATGCATCTCCCACCGTTTCGCCAAGTTCGGCGACATGGCTGTCGACCGCCAACTTCAGTTTATCAAACACAATCTTTCGAGCCAACGTGTAACCGTTGGTATGTAAACCGTCTGATGCCAAGCCGACAAGCACGTCACCGCTTTGCACACGGTCGGTACCGATGGCATCCTTTGCCGGGACGATACCGATAATTGTCCCCGCAAGATCGTAGTGACCGGGATGATAGAGGTCCGGCATCTCGGCGGTCTCACCACCCGCCAGCGTCATGTCATGTGCGCGGCAGGCGGTCGCGACACCCTCGACAACCGATGCAATGATCGTCGGATCGATCGACGCCGTGGCGATGTAGTCGAGAAACGCGATGGGTTTGGCCCCGTGGACCAGTATGTCGTTCACCGAATGGTTAACGAGGTCTTGGCCGACCGTGTCGTGCCGATCTGCGGCTACAGACACCAACACCTTCGTGCCAACGCCGTCGGTACTCATCACCAAAAGTGGGTCTTGAACGTCGGGAACTCGAACCAGACCACCGAAGGCTCCGAGATCGCCGACCGCCAGGCTGGATCGCGCAGTGGACACCGCCTTAAGGACTCGTTCCTTTGCCTCCTGACCAGACACCAGATCGACGCCGGCCTCGCGGTAGCGCTGTGTGCTCACGATTAGTCGTGTGGTATGTCGAAGTGAACCAAGTCGCTGAACGCTCGCGCCCGACTGGTCACCTCGGCGGGGCCGATTTCGTTGAACCGTTGTATGGAAAACCGCTCGACGGCGAATGACCCCATGGTGGCACCAAACACCATTGCACGCCGTTGGTTGGCGTGACTGAGATCTTGCGTGCGCGCCAGGTGGCCCAAGAAACCGCCTGCAAACGCGTCACCGGCGCCGGTAGGATCATAAATCTCTTCCAGGGGAAACGCGGGTACATAAAAAATTTGATCATTGGGTTCAATGAGCACGGCACCGTACTCACCCTGTTTGATAATGGCCACTCGTGGACCATGTGACAGAATCCACCGGGCGGCTCGATAGATGTTCCAATCTCCAGACAATTGACGGGCTTCCGCGTCGTTGACCATGAGTACATCGACGCGCTTCATCAACTCCATCAGCGCGTCCTTTTTGCTTTCTATCCAATAGTTCATTGTGTCACAGACAACGAAGTCAGGCTTTTCAATCTGATTCAGTACGTCGAGCTGCAGCTCAGGGTCTATGTTCCCAAGGAGGACATACTTTGCCGTTTTGAACGAATCAGGGATTTGCGGTTTGAAGTCAGCAAAGACACCAAGCCGAGTCTCCAGGGTGTCTCGATTTTGCAAATCGTACGAGTATTTTCCCCTCCACCGGAAACTCTCGCCATCAGCGTGTTCAACCCCACTGAAATCGATTCCCCGCTCAGCCAGTTTTTGCAATTCCTCTTCGGGGAAATCATTCCCGATGACGCCAACGACCTGTACGGGGGCGAGGAACGAAGCCGCCGCACTAAAGAACACGGCCGATCCGCCCAACGCATCGGTAGTGGATCCAAACGGTGTTTCCACAGAATCCAGCGCGACACTACCTACGACGAGAAGACTCATTTCACATTCGCTCCGGTGCAGCGATACCCAAAAGTGTGAGGCCATTTGCGAGCACGATCTGCGCGGCACGTGCGAGTACCAAACGCGCCCTGGTTACGTCTTCTGCTTCTCCAAGAACGCGGTGGCGATGATACCAACCGTGTACGAGCCGAGCTAAGTCCTCCAGATACGCGATGACACGATGCGGTTCGAGAGCAGCAGCCGCTTTTTCAACAACCTTTGGGTACTCGGCCAATTGTTTCATTAATTCTAGTTCGTCACTCGCGGTCAAGGCGTCACTTGGGACATCGTTGCCCACAATGCTGTCGGGATCGACCTCACCATTGCGAAAAATTGCACACAAACGCGTGTGCGCATATTGCACATAATAAACGGGGTTTTCGTCGCTTTGTTTTGTCGCGAGATCAATGTCAAAAACAAACTGCGAATCCCCACGTCGCATGAGGAAGAAATATCGTGCAGCGTCCACACCGGTTTCTTCAACTAAATCGCGCAAGGCGACGTAGTCCCCAGCACGTTTCGAGAAGCGTACTTCCTCGCCGTGGCGCATCACCCGTACAAGTTGAACCAGGACCGCCTTGAAGAAAGAACGAGGCAAACCCAAGGCCAATAGTGCCGCCGTCATCCGGGCAACGTAACCGTGATGGTCTGCGCCCCACACGTCGATTGCAAGGTCAAAACCGCGTTCCGCCTTGGCCCGGTGATATGCAATGTCCGGCAGAAGGTAGGTGTACGTACCGTCGCTCTTGCGAACCACCCGACTCTTTTCGTCGCCAAAATCTTCACTACGAAGCCAGAGCGCACCTTCGTGTTCGTACGTGACGTTGGCTTTTGCCAGCGCGTTCAGTGTTGAATCAATTGCGTCCGATTGGTACAGCGTGGTCTCACTGGAGTACACGTCCATGGTGACACCGAAGTCCGCGAGATCCTTCCTTTGTTCTTCCCGTTGAGTCGTGACGGCTTCCGCGCGGCAGATTTCCAACGCCTTAGAGGGTTCGAGGTCTGCAAATTCCGACCCGTGTTCGGCCAACAATCGATCGGCCAACTCGCCAATGTACTCGCCGTGGTATCCGCCTTCTGGAATTGTAGCCTCGCGTCCGCGCCGTTCTTGAACCCTGGCCCACACCGATGCTGCCAATCGATCGATCTGCACACCGGCGTCGTTGACGTAAAACTCACGAACCACGTCGTGGCCCGTGACCTGGAGCAACGACGCGATGGCATCACCCAACGCGGCACCTCTGCCGTGGCCAACGTGGAGTGGCCCCGTAGGGTTGGCAGAAACGAACTCTACGTTGACGCGTTTGCCCATTCCCTGATTGCTCTTGCCGAACTCGGACGTCTCGTCGCAAATACGGCTCAGGATAGCAGCAACAGCCGAACCGGCGATCCAGAAATTTATGAAACCGGGACCGGCTATCTCCACTTTCGTGACGAGACCGCCATCAATCTGCAACTCCGACACGATCTGTTCGGCAAGCGCACGTGGAGGCTGACGCAACCGCCGGGCCAGTTGCATGGCGAGATTGGTGGCCACATCACCATGGTTGGGTCCTCTTGGGCGTTCCAACGTTACTTCGGTGTTGGGCGCCCCCAAGGAGTCCGCGACACGCACCAAAGCGTCGTGGAGTTCTTGGACACCGGTGTTCAGGACCCCTCTCCTTTCTTAGGTGTGTCCTTCTTGCTCTCCTTCGAGGACGACTTTTCCTTTGGCTTGTCACCCGAACCGGCTGAGCCGGTATCGCCTCCCTCGGACTTGGCCTTACCCTCCGGTTTGGCACGTTTGTAATCGGTCTCGTAAAAACCAGACCCCTTGAACACCAACCCGGCACCACCGGAGATCAAGCGCTCGCCCCTCTTACCACACTTGGGACATTTTGCCCGTGTGTCGTCATTGATGTTTTGCAACTCTTCATATTCGTGTCCACAACCGGGACACCGATACCCGTAGGTGGGCATAAGCGAAAACCAAGTTTGTTTGGGTTCTGTTGAGACCGCCAACGTCTGAGACGTCACCGGAAGCGGATTCTACTGGCGCCCATGATAATGGTCAAGCGGCGGCGCGGTACGTTCCCCACACACTGCGCAAAGTGTCACAAATCTCTCCAACCGTCCCCCTGGTCCGTACGGCGTCAATGATGAGCGGCATGAGCGGTGTGCCCTCCCTGGCACCGCTTCGGAGTGCGACCAGCGCGGCCTCCCACGATGCACGATCCCGCCGTGACCGAGCCTGCCTCAGCCGGTTCACCTGTTGACCCGCTAGCGCGGTGTAATCCGGTATCTGCCGCTCCGCAGCTTCATCTGGGACCTCTGCAAAGCTGTTGACACCTACCACCAAGGCCTCTTTGGCCTCAAGCATCCGCTGATGTCGGTACGCTGCCCGGCCAATGGCTTCCTGAAAGTATCCTTGATCAATAGCCTGGGCCGCGCCACCACGTATGGCAACTTCGCTCAACAACTGATTGGCCTCACGCTCGATATCGTCCGTCAATCGTTCAACGTAGTAAGATCCGCCAAGGGGATCGACGGTGCTGGTGACACCGGATTCGTGTGCGAGGATCTGTTGTGTTCGCAACGCAAGCTTTGCAGCATCCTCCGACGGCAACGACAACGCTTCGTCGTAACCGTTGGTATGTAGCGACTGTGTGCCACCAAGCACGGCGGCCAACGCCTGGACGGTAACACGTACGACGTTGTTTAGCGGTTGTTGCGCGGTAAGTGTGGAGCCACCCGTTTGCGTATGAAAACGCAGCCGGCAACTCTTGTCGTTTCCCTTATACCTTTCACGAACCAATCGTGCCCACAATCGGCGGGCGCATCGGAACTTTGCGACTTCTTCAAACAGATCGTTGTGTGCAGCAAAAAAGAACGAGAGACGCGGAGCGATGGAATCAATAGATAGGCCGGCAGCGACCGCGCGGTCGAGATACTCCAACGCGTTTGCGAACGTAAACGCGACCTCCTGAACGGCCGTCGCACCCGCCTCGCGCATGTGATACCCACTCACGGAGATAGGGTTGAACGGAATTTCTTCGGTGGCAACAAATTGAAAGATATCGGTAATAAGCTTGAGAGACGGTTCGAGCGGAAAGATATATGTGCCCCGTGCAATGTACTCCTTCAGCACGTCATTCTGAATCGTGCCACGCAACGCGGTCCGCGGAATGTCCCGTTCCTCTGCCACGACGATATACATGGCGAGCAACACCGAGGCGCTTGCGTTGATCGTCATTGACGTGGACACCTGATCGAGTGGGATGCCGTCAAACACAACCGCAAAGTCATCGACAGTATCGATGGCCACTCCTGCACGCCCCACTTCACCATCCGAAAGGGGTGCATCCGAATCGAGACCCATCTGTGTGGGAAGGTCGAAAGCCACCGAAAGACCTGTTTGGCCCGCGTCGAGGAGTTGCTTGAAACGTTCGTTGGTGGCCTGCGCGGTGCCAAATCCGGCGTATTGCCGCATGGTCCACAGACGACTCCGGTACATCTCCGCGTGAATGCCTCTGGTATACGGGAACATTCCCGCGTCACCCAACACCTCGGGCTTGGCGGGGCCATCGTAAATACGATCGATGGGAGACGTGGGCTGCTGTACGCGACTGGTCACGACGTAGCCGACATCTCCTCAACCAACGTCCGCTCAACGAAAGCCACATCATCCTTACTGCCGATGACAAGTGGAGTACGCTGGTGCAACTCGGTCGGATCGATGTCCAAAATACGTGTTTTGCCATCTGACGCTGCGCCACCAGCTTGTTCGGCGATGAACGCCAACGGCGCCGCCTCATACAACAAACGCAGCTTGCCCTGGGGTGATTTATGATCGGCAGGGTACATGAACACCCCTCCAGTGATCAAGTTGCGATGAAAGTCAGCGACCAACGACCCGATGTAACGCGCGTTTTTCTTTTCGTTGGTCTGTGCATCGATTCCCTTAAAACACCGCACCACCCGGCGGTACCCGTCGTCCCACAGCGCGAAGTTACTCTCGTTTACACTGTAGTACTTTCCGGAGGCCGGCGTCTTTAGTGCGGGTTCATGCAGCAAAAACTCGCCGATACCGGGGTCGAGTGTGAAACCGTGTACACCGTAACCGGTGGAATACACCATGACCGTACTCGACCCATAGACCACGTAACCCGCAGCCACCTGCTTGCTCCCCACCTGCAACAGATCTTCGAGCGTACCACACCCTTGGGTCGTTACACGCTGGTAGATGGAAAATATTGTACCGATCGAAACATTCACATCGATGTTCGACGAGCCATCGAGCGGATCAAACAACATCGCGTACTTGCCGGATTCCGGCCCGTGCACAGGACTGATTGGATGCTCTTCTTCTTCCGATCCCATGACACAAATCCGACCGGTGGAGCTGACAGCCGACTTGATTGTCTCGTTTGCTATCACGTCAAGTTTTTGTTGTTCTTCCCCTTGCACATTCTTCATACCGAGACCACCAAAAATGTCGGCCAAACCCGCACGCCGGACCTCTCCGGAGATGATCTTCGACGCTAACGCGATATCGTAAAGGACACCCGTGAGTTCCCCCGTGGCCTCCGGGAACAGACGCTCCTGATCGACGATGAAACGTTCGATAGTAATGATGTTGGAAGCAGGCAAAGCATCTTCTCCGCGAGTGGTACACGTCCCCGGGTGACCAACTCATAATAGCGACCGTCACTTCGAAGCGTCACCGCCCCATCCGTGTCCGTGCGGAAGACGCGAATTCCACGGTCTTGCAGTCTCTGGATGACGTCGGGCGCGGGATGGCCATACCGGTTCCTCTGCCCAACACTGATCATCGCGACTTCAGGACGAAGCGCTTCGAGCCATGCATGCCTCGTACCACCACGCGAACCATGGTGCCCAACCTTGAGTACTTCGATGTCCGATACCGAAGCGATCAATGTTGATTCGGCCGGCCATCCAATGTCACCCGTCAACAGCAGATCAAACTCGCGGTAGGAGACGTGGACGAC
>JAZDDD010000685.1:0-8646 GCA_036679545.1 Gemmatimonadota bacterium
TACTACGAAGGCGGTGTGCGGTTGGTGGATGTTTCAGGCGACCTGATGGGTAACCTCTATACGCAAGGACGAGAGATTGCCGTGTTCAAAGCGCACGATCCCGTCGGTTGGATTGCGAACGCGCCCGCCGCGTGGAGCGTCATGCCATATAAAGGAAACTTTTTCTTTTCGGACATAAGCTGTGGGCTCTGGTCGATCAAGTTGGAGCCAAAAGAACGACCGGTTAGTTGAACAGCGACGTTGAACGTCGAACGTCGAACTTCGAACGTCGAACGTTGAACAAAAGGCATGGAACGTTCAGTGTTCGGCGTTCAGCGTTCAGCGTTCAGCGTTCGACGTTCGCAGTTCGACGTTCAACAACTCGTCCAGCTCATCGACGTAACGATCGGCGTTGGTTTTCGTGAAGCAAAGTGGTGGCTTGATTTTCAGGACGTTATCGAACGGGCCATCGGTACTCACGAGGATGCCCCGCGATTTCATTTTCTCAACAACATCCTTGGCCTCCGACGTCGCGGGTTCCTGTGTTGCACGAGAACGGACCAGTTCAACACCCAAGAAGAGACCCTCTCCGCGAACATCGCCGATCAGTTCATGCTTCTTGTAGAGTGACCACAACTCATGACGAAAGTGGGCTCCGACGGCATTTGCGTTTTCCTGCAGATGTTCGTCGCGGATGACGTCTAAGACGGCGAGACCTACCACACACGACACCGGGTTTCCTCCAAACGTGTTGAAGTACTCCATACCATCGTTGAAAGACTCCGCAATTCTTGCCGTTGTTACCACAGCGGCGATTGGATGTCCGTTCCCCATTGGCTTGCCCATCGTGACGATATCCGGCACAACACCTTGTGACTCAAATCCCCAGAAGGTGGAACCCACCCGCCCGAATCCCACCTGAACTTCATCGGCCACACAGACGCCACCCGCACCACGCACGGCGGCGTACGCGTGCTGAAGGTAGCCTTGCGGCAGTACAATCTGCCCTGCGCAACTTGGGAGAGATTCACAAAAAAACGCGGCTGGCCGCGCACCTTCCGATTCAATAGCGGCAACGCATGTGGCCACATCGTTCCCGTACAAACGGCCAGCGCTTTTCTCGTCTCGATACGGACCGCGAAAAATATCCGGAGAGGTGGCGACCTGCACATATGACGGAGTCCCCATGCCGCCGCGGCCGCGATGCTTGTAGGGACTTAGATCGATGAGCGTCGTCGTATTGCCATGGTAGGCTCCGTTCACCACCACAACGTGATGATTCCCCGTGTGTGCACGTGCTAGGCGAAGTGCTAGTTCGTTGGCTTCGGACCCCGAACACACGAAGTAACAAACGTCGAGTGCCGGTGGTAAGGTCGCGCAAAGACGGGCGGCGTATTCGCCGAGCCGTTCATGAAGATAACGGGTGTTGGTGTTCAGTTGCGCCATCTGGGCGTGGGCCGCTCGGACCACACGCGGATGGCAATGACCAACGTGACACACGTTGTTCACGGTATCCAGGAATTCACGACCCTGTTCATCGTACAGGTATTGCATGGACCCGCGGGCGATCTGCAGGGGCTCCTGGTAAGCGATGCTTAAGTTCGGACCAAGATGCGTAGCTCGTCGCGACGCTACTTCGCTCGTAGGGGTTTTCTTTGACGCCACGGCACCGATCTCACATGCGTTACGAAAAGTCTCCGCGGCCGCGTGCGGACTGACCGACTCTGCGTATCGCAAGAGATTCCACGCTTGTGTCTCTGAAACAGTCAGATACGGATTGTTTGGTGTTTGCTTCGCGCCGTGCGCCGAAAGACAAACACTCACAGATAACCGCAGCACGATAGCCGGAAAGATCGCTGCCACTTCCGTGGCCCCCAACGGATTGGTAAGGTGATAACCATGTAAAACACTCGCGGCTGCCGCGAACGGGTCATCCTGACCCAACATGCCATACGTCGCAGCAATCGCCACTTCGAACACCGTACACGTTTCGACTAAATCGCCGAAGTCGATGATCCCAACAAACACCACGTCGGGCCCATCGACATCGACGAGCAAGTTGTGATCGTTGGCGTCATTGTGAATGACCGAGCGTCGAACCCGACGTGTGTGCGCCAAGAAATCGTCGCGGACGCGTGACACGGATCGTTCGATCAGTTGTCGGTCAGCGGGTGATGGAATCGATCCAACGTGGTTCGCGATCACATCCAAAGCCACGTCCAAGTCCCAAAGATGGTTGCGAGATGCGCCAGGATGCACGAAATCTTCGAGCGCAACGTCCAACTCCCCTAAGAACGCACCGACACTTTCCAGGAGCTTGTTACTCCGTTGCGCGACCTGGGCCAACGGCACTCCGGGAACGTGTGTCAGCAGTCGTGCAGTATGTTGTTCGTCTCCAAAGGACCAACGAGCAATATGCGCGCCATTTTGGGTTCGAACCACTCGTGGGCAGGTGAGTTCTGGAGTTTTTTCGTGCAGCCAAGCGAGCGCGGCATTTTGCGCGTCCAAATTGGCGTCGTGCTCGCCGGCAGGCGATATCTTAAGTACGTATTGGCGGCCGTCGATGGCATCTACGCGAAAGTTTTGGTTGGCCCAACCAACGAGTGGCTCAAGCCGTCCCGTGATCCCGAAATGATCCTCTGCGATTGTCGTGGCCTGATCGCGGGAGATTGCGGTATTACGCTGTGCTTCCATATTCATGACGGCAGAATATACTTGGCCAATAAACGCTCCGCCGCCTACCTTTACGTCCCAAACACCACAAACGCCACAAAAAGGGTCTTTCGAATGCGAATTCTGGAGTCGTTAGTTGTCTTCACGGTGTTGGCGTTGCCGGCTCAGGCACAGGTGCCGGACCCGGCCATGTTTCAACAGATGACGTATCGACACGTTGGTCCCGTCGGGAATCGTGTCAGCGCGGTGGTTGGCGTCCCGGGTGACCCCAACACGTACTACATCGGCGCCGCATCCGGCGGCATATTCAAAACGGAGGACGGGGGTGTATCGTGGGAGCCGGTGTTTGATGGCCAACCCGCCGCCGCCATTGGCTCGATCGCCATCGATCCGATCAATACCAACGTCATTTGGGCGGGGACAGGCGAAACATTTATTCGCAGTAACGTCGCCATCGGTAACGGCATTTACAAATCCACCGATGGTGGACGCCATTGGCAACACCTGGGTTTGGAAGATACCGGGCGGATTGGTCGTGTGATCGTTCACCCCACGAATCCGGACATAGTGTTTGCGGCCGCGATGGGACATTCGTACGGACCTCAACAAGAACGTGGAGTTTTTCGCACAACCGACGGTGGCCTGACGTGGGACCGTGTGCTTTTTGTGGACGAAAATACCGGCGCGTCCGACATTGTCATGGACCCCAACAATCCGGAGATCCTCTTCGCCGGGATGTGGCAGCTGGAGATCTGGACCTGGGGACGACAGAGTGGCGGCCCCGGAAGTGGGCTGTACACATCACGCGACGGTGGTACCACCTGGGAAAAAATGGAAGGCCACGGACTCCCCAGTCCTCCCCTCGGCAAAATCGGGTTGTCGATGTCCCCTGACAATTCAGACCGAGTGTACGCACTCATCGAAACCAATTCCAATCGACATTTCGAAGACCTCGATCAGCATCAAGGTGTGTTGTGGCGCTCGGATGATGGCGGATCGTCTTGGCAAATGATCAATGGTGACCACACACTCGCACAGCGTCCCTTGTACTACACCAGAGCGACCGTTGCACCGGACGATCACAACGAGATCCATTTTCTCTCGACGTCACACTCAGTTTCATTGGATGGCGGTGTCACCACACGACGCGGAAACGCAGGTGGTGACAACCACGATATGTGGATCGACCCACTGCTTCCCGACCGGATGATCGTGGGTCACGATGGTGGCGCGAGCATATCGATGAATCGTGGCAAAAGTTGGATGAGACCCCGTCTCCCAATCGCGCAGATGTATCATGTCTACACGGACAATCGTGTTCCGTATTTCGTGTACGGGAATCGCCAAGATGGCCCGTCCACACGCGGACCAAGCAACAGCTTGACAGGCGGATCCATTCCGATCGGCGCCTTCCATTCAGTCGGCGGTTGTGAATCCGGTTTCGCCGTTCCGGACACCGTGAACAATGAGATCGTATGGTCAGGATGTTACGACTCCATCCTGGAGCGTTATAACCTCCGCACGGGACACGCGCGCAACGTGAGCGTGTGGCCCGACAACCCAGAAGGTTGGCCCGCTGCAGACGTACGGTACCGCTTCCAATGGACGTTCCCGATTGCCATTTCCCCGCATGACAACACTCACGTGTTGGTAGGCAGTCAGCATGTTCACCGGACGACGAATGGGGGTCAAAGTTGGGAGATTATCAGCCCCGACCTGACAACGAACGACAACAGCAAACAGCAAAAAACCGGCGGCCTTACCCCAGATGACACCAGCCCAACGTATGCCGCCGTCTTATTTGCCATCGCAGAATCTCCGGTGACACGCGGTGTCATTTGGGCGGGTTCCAACGACGGACTCGTCCACGTCACCCAGGACGATGGTATGAATTGGGAGAACGTCACCGCCCAAATTCCCAACCTCCCACCCGGGGGAACAATCAGCAATATCGAACCGTCCAAGTACGATGCCGGAACCGCGTATATCTCTGTCGATATGCACCAGGTGAACAACACAGAACCATTCCTCTATAAGACAACGGACTACGGTCGGTCCTGGATATCGATCAGCAGCGACATTCCGCGAAGTGTTTTTTCCTACACACACGTGATTCGGGAGGATCCGCAACGACGCGGGTTGCTCTATGTGGGAACCGGCAACTCGGTTTTCTTTTCGCTGAATGACGGTCGGAATTGGATGCCGCTGCAATCCAACCTGCCACACGCGCCGGTCCATTGGCTCACCGTGCAACCACACTTCAACGACCTCGTCGTGAGCACGTACGGGCGTGGGTTTTGGATCATGGACGACATCACGCCACTGCAACAACTCAGCGACGACGTGTTGATGGCGGACGTTCACCTTTTTGCAACCAGACCTGCCTATCGCTTCCGCAACAAGGAAGGTCCGCAAAGTCAACCGGGGGACCCCGGTGCCGGCGAAAACCCGTCGTATGGTGCGTCCATAAACTACTATTTGGCGCAATCTTCGAACGAATCCGTAACCGCCCGCATACTCGATCCAGATGGTAACGTCATTCGTGAGCTATCGGGCTCACGCGAGGCCGGAATCAATCGTATCATGTGGGATTTACGATACGAATCCTCAAAGACCGTTCGCTTGATGACCGCGGTGCTCGAACATGATCATGTACCATTGGATAGAGACGGTACACGTCCCATCGGCGATGGCGGCCGAGTCAGACCCTTAGCCGCACCCGGAGACTACACGGTCGAGTTACATGTCGACGACAATGTTTCCACCGTTACACTCAAAGTTTTGAAAGACCCTTCGTCAGAAGCAACCGTTTCCGAGATACGTCAACAATTGGAGATGGTTCTGGCCTTACGGGACGATGTGAATGACGTCGCGGATCTAATCCTCGATGCCGAGTCGATACGGCGCCAAATCGAACACCTGCGGGAACGTACAAATATCTCGTCCGACGTCACCGATGCCGCGGCAACAGTCGATAGCGCATTGATCACAGTTGAAATGCAGATTTCTGACCTGCGACTGTCGGGTGGTAGAGCAGGGCAGGATGCCTTGCGGTGGCCCCGTCAGTTGTATGCCAAACTCACGAGTCTAGCGGGGTATGTGAGCGGTTCCGACTTTCGACCAACGGATCAACAGCGTGAGGTCCACGCAGTCTACCAAGAACGTCTTGGTGTGTTGTCCAATCGAATGGCTGAGATTCGTCGGGGCATCCTCGCTGAACTTAACCGTCTCCTGTCGTCGTCCGGCCTGCCGACAGTCGCACCAGAAGATAGATAGCAGACTACAATGCTCCGTGTTCCCGAAGGTCTTCCGGTCTTGCGTTTTCTGGCGGAGCTTCTTTACCCGTCGACCAGAGCAGTGAGGCTCCCGCAACGGCCACCAGAGCAAGTGCGAAAGGTATGATTGTTCTTTTCATGATTGCACCGTGGAACTTTGCCATAACGTTCGGGTCCGGGGTGCGGAAACTTGAGAACCGGTTAGGATGCCTCGTCGCGTTTGCAAGTGTGGCGGCGTGCGCACCGGGGGAGACCAACCGAACCGATATCGTTGTATTTGCCGCGGTTTCTCTTACCGAAGTCGTTGGCGACATTGCACAAATCGTCGAAACTGCCAACCCGGATCTCCGTGTCCGAACAAATTTTGCTGGCTCGCAACAACTTGCACTGCAGATCGCCCAAGGCGCACAGGCCGACGTTTTTGCCACGGCCGATGAACGGTGGATGGACTTCCTGATTGAAGGGGGGTTCGCAAGGGTCAAGAGACCATTCGCGGCTAACCGGCTCGTGGTGATCACACGCAAGGGACTGACGTTTCGTGATATGGCAGAACCGGGGACGAGCATCATCGTCGGTGCGGACGTTGTGCCAGTCGGCCACTACACACGCCGCGTTTTTTCCCGGATCGCGGCAGCTTCGGACTACGGGCCGGACTTTGCGAGGGCACTATCTCGCAATGTGGTTTCCGAAGAGGACAACGTGCGTGCTGTTTTGGCCAAGGTGTTGTTGGGTGAAGCGGACGCCGGTTTTGTTTATGAGACCGATGTGCAAGGATTACACAATCAGGCGTATCACGTTGTTCCCATACCGGCTCAGGTCAATTTGTCGGCACAATATTTCATTGCGCGAACCGCCGGCGCCAACGACGTTGGCGCGCAAGCCTTTATGCAAGTCCTAACGGCACCGGCAGGTCAAAGCGTGCTGCGAACACGCGGATTCTCACCGATCTAACCCCTCGATGTCACACGCCGACAAAAACGATCGTTGGTTCCGATTTGGCCTGTGGACCGGCTGCGGACTGCTCGTCGCGTTTTTGACGTTACCGTTGGCATCCCTCGTGCTCTCGGTCCGACCGGCCACCCTGTTGGCCCAACTTCGGCAACCGCCAGTTCTGGACGCACTCAAACTCAGCCTCATCACAAGCATCGCAGCAAGCGGTATCGTCGTGCTACTTGGTTTACCAACGGCGTATTGGCTTGCAACACGAGACTTTCGCGGGAAGCGATTCGTCGAAACGTTGGTCTATCTCCCGATGGTTTTGCCACCAACGGTTGCAGGATTCGCGCTGTTGTTGGCCTTTGGCAGAGCCGGTTTGACCGGAGACGCATTGGCCTTCGTCGGACTTCGCCTGCCGTTCAGCACGCTCGGCGTTGTGGTAGCACAGGTGTTCATGTCAGCTCCGTTTTTTGTTGCGCCGACACGAGCCGCATTCCTTTCACTCGACCCCAAGTACACGCAGACCGCCGCAACCCTGCGATCTTCCGAAGCGTATACGTTTTGGCGGGTTGTGCTGGGCAAGAGCGTTAGGAGAGTTCGGGGCCACCATAACGTTTGCCGGCAACATGCCGGGTCGCACACAGACCATGCCACTGGCCGTTTACATGGCGTTGCAAAGCGATTTCGATGGTGCCATCGCACTGTCACTCGTCTTGGTGGTTGTATCTATCAGTCTTCTGCTTGCCTTGCAGTTCACATCCAGCGGCCTTTTTGGGCAAACGACGACACGTGTTACACGCTAAGGTCCGTGCGCGGCGTGGCGAGTTCAACCTCGACGTGGACCTCACCGCTGAACCACGACATCCTCTCGTTGTGGTAGGGGAAAGTGGCGCCGGGAAAACGACGTTTCTGGAGATGCTCGCCGGGCTTACCCATCCCGATGATGGAAGCATAGTAATCGACAATGACTACTGGTTCGATGGGGCACATCCAAACCGGTTGGTCGCGGCACATCAACGGTCGGTGGGATACGTAGCCCAGGAACCCACATTGTTTCCGCATCTCACGGTTATTGAAAATGTCGCGTTTGGACTACGCGCATCGGGCGCACCGGCGCGGGCGGCACTGGCACGGGCGCGTGATTCATTGCATGAAATCGATCTGACGGGCTTCGAAAATCGCAAGCCCTCTGGATTGTCCGGTGGTCAACGACAGCGTGTCACCCTGGCACGAGCGCTGTGTTTGGAACCGCGGCTTTTGCTGCTGGATGAGCCCCTGTCATCACTCGATGTCCGCAACAAACAATCCATGCGCACCGAGATTCGCCGAGTCGTGAACCATCTTAAGTGTGTCACGGTGTATGTCACGCACGACCCTCTAGAAGCTCTAACCATTGGGGACCGAATTGCCGTGATCGAAAATGGGTCACTGACGCAAGTGGATAACCGGGCCGGCCTCTTGCGAGAACCGCGCTCGCAATACGTCGGACGATTCGTTGGCATCAACGTGTTTCGCGGAACGGCAACCGGCCGGCTCGACAGTGGCATCGTTCGCGTAACGGTGGACGATGGAACGTTGCATGTCGTTGACGTACCAGACGAGGGCGAGTTTTTTGTTGCCATCGATCCACGAAACGTAACGCTATCGCTCGATGCACCCGCTGGCAGTGCACAAAACGTATTTCAAGGAGTGGTCGAGGAAGTGACGCCTACCCTACCCGGTGGCGAAACGGTACGCGTGCAGCTCAAAAGCACTCCACCACTCGTTGCTGAAGTCACGCGGC
>JAZDDD010000686.1:0-3205 GCA_036679545.1 Gemmatimonadota bacterium
CGTTTGCGTGCGGCCACAACGTCATCGTAAAGTGAGATCTGATTCATGAAATGTCTATCTCGAGCACCGGAAGGTAACGTTCGGTGCCTGCGACGGAAGCGGCGACCCGACCGACACGTGTTGCGCCGTTGCGAAGGTAAAACTCTTCCGCGTTTGGGTCTGACTCTATGGTTAATCTCTTGGACCCTTCGCTCTTCACGTGCTCGAGTGCGGCACGAAGTAGCGTGTGACCCACTCCCCGCTTCATGAATGTTGGGAGCACCCACATGTGTTCGAGGGACCATCCTGAGGCCACCGGTTTGACGGCACAAAACCCGATCGACCGATGCCCGCATTCCGCCACGAAAACGCGTTGTGTTTCAAGGTCGTCGGGGCTAACGGTCAGCGCCTCGCGCCATTCCTTAATCCAGGTGTCCGGGTAACCCCAATGACGTTTCGCTTGGTGCGCGATTCGTTGAAGGTCTAATAAGTCGGAAGCGGCGGCCGCTCGTAAGCAATCGCCATTTTGGGCGCCGAACGGCGCGAATGGTTGATCTCCACTCGCGCCGGACGCGTTACAGCTTTTTCGACTCAGGGAGTAACCGTTGCGAATATGCTTCGATTCCCTGAGCTATCGAATGCTACAACGTTGTAGGGGCGAGCATTTGGGCCCTCCATCCCGGGAGACCCAACCGGCATTCCGGGAACACTGATACCAGCTATTGCTGGTTGCTCCCTGAGCAACCGTTCGATGATGTCGGCTGGGACATGTCCCTCAACGACGTAGTTACCGAGCACGGCGGTGTGACACGATGTGAGGTCGTTCGGGATGCCCAGTTGCGTTTTGATCTCCGCAATATCCGCGACATCATGGGCGATCACGTCGAAATCGTTCTCTTTGAGGTGCTCCACCCAATTATGACAGCACCCGCACGTCGGTGATTTGTACACGACAATGCTGGTGTCCGCGGAGGCAACCTCCGGTTGTATCGTCGCGTATGCGGCAAACGAGACCGCCGCCAATGCACCGCCGACGGCAAACATTTTCAGGGTTGATACGCTCATTTTTGCAATCTCGAATCCATAGGGTGTGCCAAATTTAATCAATATCGAATGGTTTGGTGTTGGCTTACGGTACTCCGCGCCGGTAGGGCACCAGGAATGACGAGCCTGTCAGTTCATTTACCGTTGATTCCGGCGCAAAGATCCGTTTCCTTAGGCCATGCTCGTCACACGCGAAGTAGCCGAAAGCAAGCCGTTCCCGCCACTGCGGGTCCAACTTGTCAAAATGGCGGTTCTGATTGTTGTTCTATTCGGAACCGTCTCGGGTGTCATGAACCTGTTTGGGCCTTAAGAACTCCTGCCCGTGTCCGGCGGCCATTGCTGCACAACCCGCGCGGACACTAGTCGATCAAGATTCGGATATTCCCGATCGAGGTAGGCGTTTCCTCCTTCGAAGAGGGGTCCTTGTTGTCCGCCTCGCATTCCTCCTCCGGACAACTGATCGACGATATTCATGCCCTGGATTACCTCTCCGAGCGGAGCGAAGCCCTGCTCGTCGAGACGTGAATTGTCAGTGTAGTTGATGTAGATCTGGCTTGTACGTGTGTCCGGGCCCGTCATTGCATATGCTAGGGTTCCCCTCGTATTGGACGCCTGCACCGGGTCATCTGTGATGCGGCGGTCGTGCCAATGCACCGAAACCGTAGGATCTCCCGGTATGCCAAATTGGACGATGAAACCGGCCCTCACCCGATAGAACCGAGAATCATCGTAGAACCCGGACTCGACCAAGTGAAAGAAACGGTCGACGCCGAGTGGTGCCCATCCGCGTCGAAGCCGCGCGACAAAATCACCCTTTGAAGTGGCAATGCGGATGTCGAAGCTATCCGGTGCGGCTTGAGTCCAGGTCGGGTCGTCTGGGTTCATCAGTGGCGCAGGACCATCTTCACCTTTTGCGCAACTGACGTGTGCGACCACTATTGCCGAAAGCGTCCATCTGGGAACACGCGCTATCATATCTATTCCTCTCGCGTCAAATGCTGTCAAATCCGTGGGGAATATGTGTGTCTGTAGCCCCCAAAACGCGAATCGGGTTTGATCGTGACCGGTCCTATCTGCTGGTTTGACCAGCGTTTGCAACTCGTCCTAAAACCCGACGAGCCAGCGCCGATACTACCAATCAACCCAGTCCGATTGGTACGAAATGTTCTCAACTGACCATACCGTCCTCCGCAATTTGCCCGTCCTCACAGCGCTTGCGTTTTGTGCTGGATGTCTTGGCGGTTCGCCCGAATTTGCGTCTTCGGCGGCGGCTCCGGAGTTAGGTCATTGGTCTTACAAAGGCGCGGGTAGTCCGGCTAATTGGGGCAGCATCTCGGCTGACTACAGTGCGTGCAGCATCGGCAATCGCCAATCCCCGATTGATCTCTCTTCGGGCACAGACCGCGACCTTTCGGGAATCGGTTTCGCATATCGCCCGACCACTTTGTCGATCGTCAACAACGGGCACACAGTCCAGGTCGATCACCATGGTGACAGTTATGTCTCGATCGGTCGCTGGCCATATCGGCTGCGCCAATTCCATTTCCATTCGCCAAGTGAGCATACGATCGATGGCCAGTATGCGGACGTCGAAATGCATCTTGTCCACCAGGACGAACAGGGCCGGTTGGCCGTAGTCGGTGTGATGATCCAATCCGGCGAGCACAATCCGGCGTTTGACGAGGTCTGGCAACGTCTTCCCAGTGACGCGGGGAATCCGCAGGTGTTCGAAGACGCGTACGTAGACCCCGATGGGCTTTTACCGGACGATCGCAACTTTTTCCACTACAACGGCTCATTGACCACACCCCCGTGCAGTGAGGGTGTCTCGTGGTTTGTGATGTCAACTCCGATCACGATGTCCCCAGAACAAATTGCCCAGTTCAAGACGATTGTTGACGGTAACAACCGACCAGTCCAGCAGCGTTACGGTCGTGTGTTGTATTCGACGTCCAACCAATAGTTGATGACAGGCGGAGCGATGTGCGCCCCTGCACGTCGCGTCCGGTCGCAGAGGTAGTACGAGGGTCAGGGGACAGAGCGTTAAGGTAACAAATTCGATATCCGGCCCCTGTTGGGGTCAAAAATCACGATGCGCCTTTGATCTCTGTCTTCTGGCCTGGTTGTTTGTAGCTGGTGGTTTGTGGCTGGCGGCCGTTGGCTTCTGGATGATGGTGAGCGG
>JAZDDD010000687.1:0-2569 GCA_036679545.1 Gemmatimonadota bacterium
CACCGAAGTCCCCAACGATGGTACGCTCCGTTCACCGGTAGCCACGATGTTGCACCGGCATACCGCACACCGGGGATGGAGCTGACACGTTCCTGAAACGTAGTGTGAAACTGCATGCGCGATTCGGCCTCTGCGTAACGAGTGTCAGGCAGATGTATCTCGAATGTAGTCACAAGCTTCGGTTCGAACCCGTCTTCGACCTTCTGCAGATTCACGAAGCTGCGCATCAAGATCCCGGCGCCGGCCAACAATATCACCGCGAGCGATACCTGACCCGCCGCCAACACGGCGCGGATTTGTCTTCCTGTTTTCCCGGTGCTTACACTTCGCGTGTTTTCCCGCAAGGATCCCTGCAACCCTGATCCCGTTAAGCCCAGCGCCGGAGCCAACCCAAACACCATCCCCGTCAAGACAGTCACGGAAAGTGTGAATGCCAGCAGTCTCAGGTCAAACGCTACCTCTTCGGCTCGCGCAAGCGACTCGGGGCTCAACGCCAACAACGTTCGCAAACCGACAAATGCGACCGTCGCGATCCGAGCGCCAACCGAATGCCAAGTTCTCGTTGCCGTGCTACGCCTCGCGCCAAAGCAAGATTGCTTACGTTGACGCACGCTATGAGTAGGACGATTGCGGAGGCCCCCATCAGTACGTACAGCATGACGTTGGAACCGCGTACGACATCCTCAAACATCGGAACCAAGCGCGTGTGCTTCCAGGCATTCGTCTGTGGGAATTCCTCGGCAAGACGCGACGTGACGGCATCGACTTGAGCTTGGGCTTGCGCGATGGTAGTACCGGGCGCCAGTCGGCCGATAACCGCGAGGTAGAGATTGCCACGTGAGTTATAACCACCGGGTTGCAGATCCTGTGGTATCCACACGTCCATCTCGCCAGCGACTACGTCAGTGAATGTAGGGCGCATGACGCCTATGACGGTGTATGGGCGACCGTCCAGGGTGAGTGACGTCCCAACGACGTTGGGATCCGATTCCGTGAAATTGCGCCATGCGTTGTGGCTCAACACCACGATCAATGCATCCTCACGTTCCTCGCTCCGCTCAAACGTGCGACCAAACAGCGGCGTGACCCGGTATGTCTCGAAGTATCCCCAACCCACGGGAAGTGCACGAATGCGTGTCGGTCCATCGGGACCCACGAGATCTAAGCCACGCTCCCGATACATGTATAATGCGGCCAGATGCTCGAACCCTTCTACCTCGTCGCGATAGTCCAGAAAGTCGAAGGCCGATACCACTTCCCGAGCCTCGGGGTCTTGCTCGAACGCGGTGAACATGCGCACGAGGTTTTCAGACTCATGGTAAGGCAAGGGCGATAGCAACACGGAATTAACCGCGCTGAACACGGCAGTATTTGCGCCGATGCCGAGCGCTAGGGTCATGATCGTTACTATCGCAAAACCGGGGCTCCGCGCCAACATCCTCATTGTTAGGCGAACATCCTGCCACAGATCTCGCATGAAGAATTCCTCTCCGTCTTTGAGTTGGGGCATAGCATTGATCGCATGACATGCCCTCGCAACGGCCCGTAGATCGCCGAAGCGGCGCCGAGCGATCATACTGGCGTCGCGACGGCTGTTGCCTGCCCGACGATATTCTTCGCTTCTTTTTTCGAGGTGAAAATGCAACTCGTCATCCACGTCGCGAGCAACGGAGTTGCGCCCAAAACATCGACGCATCCAGTTGGTTAGAAACTGTATCACGCTGACATTGCCGTTTATGACGTTCCCATCATTGCAGCAACAGCGGTCGTATACCGTGCCCATTCGATCGATTCGGTATGAAGCTGTCTCGCACCATCTTCGGTTAGGTCGTAATACTTAGCGCGGCGATTTTTGTCCGAACGACCCCAGCGAGCCTTTATCCATCCGCGTCTTTGCATGCGATGCAGCGCCGGATACAGTGACCCCTCTTCGACTCGCAGGGCGTCGTCGGTTGCGGCTTCGATAGTCCGAGCGATGTCATATCCGTGCATTTCGTGACCTTCGATTGCTTTCAGTATCAGCATGTCGAGGGTTCCGCGAAGAAGATCGAGTTGTGACTTCGTCAAAGACGCTCCAGTAGAATTTCTAGGGGAAAGTACTACGTTCCCATAGAAATTCAAGGGGTACGGCATAAAGTCGCCCGGTGGTAGGTGAGGATAGGTCCGTTTACTTTGTTGTTGGGTAAAAGAATTGTAAAATCAAGCAAACAAGCAAAAAGGAGTCGACGTGATCAATTGGACAAACAAGTGGGCGACCTGCGCGCAGTTTGTGTTGGCGACCGCGCTCGTTGTGATTGTGCCCAACGAGGCTCACGCGTTTCAAGAGACCACGACCATCTTCTTAGTGCGGCATGCGGAGGCGGGTGAGGGTGATAACCCGAGCCTCACAGACATGGGCCGCGAACGCGCCGCGGCACTCGTCCACGTGTTAGAGGGCGTCGGACTCGATGCGATACACTCCACTCCACTAAACCGAACCTTGGAAACTGCGGGACCCACCGCCGAGCATTATGGGTTTGATATCATTACGACCACCCCTACACGAACATTTGCCGAGGACATGGCGCAC
>JAZDDD010000688.1:0-3221 GCA_036679545.1 Gemmatimonadota bacterium
TGTAGCGGACGTTCGATAGGGTCCGAGCGGGTATATCGACGTGCGGATCGCCGCGTCTCCTGGCAGCTTGGACGACACCGTTGGCGAGGTCCTCGATGCTGCCGAGTGTTTTCTTGTCACGCGCCGTGTGTTTCGCTTTGGCTGCCTTACTTTTGGTCCGTTTGCGACCGGATCGTTGTGCGGTCGCCTTCTTCTTAACGTCCTTCTTTTTCACGGGTCGTTTCTTAGCGACAGTGCGTGGGCTTTTCTTTTTCGCCATGGTTTGTGCCTACTCCTCTTCGTCACCGCCGTTGGTGTTGATGAATCCAGCGGCCTCTTCGGGACTAACGATGATCACGCTCTCGCCCAGTTCCAGGTCTTCGTCGTCAATCGCTCGACCATGTTTGTCCAGCTTGACGTCGGCCTCTGTGGTCTTTTTCTTTGCGACCGAAAGAAGATTCTTGTACAACTGCTCGCGATCGACGTCGTTTATTGCGCTGACGGCCGTCGCGACTTCGCCCAGGTACCGCAGGAACACCGTTCGCCGGTCTCCCTCTTTTTTGACTTTCTGACGTCGTCGCAGGTACATCCCCAGTTTGCGGCCGGCGGCCTGGAGCGCAAGACGAAGTTCCTTTTGGATTTCAGGATAACTGGCGATTGCCTCTTTCGATTCGCTTGTAAAGGGGACCCAGACGCTCGCCATATGCACCATCAACGTGATGGGGCCGGTCGGTAGCGCCCCGCGGGACTGGCTGAGACCGTATGAGCGCCAGTTGGTACTCATGATCGTTTGGGTAATCGCACATGCTCCGGGTTGGAACTGCAGCGGCACACGGTTCGCATACCGCAACAGCGTCATCGACTGGCTCGTGTCGAAGCTCACGTTGTGCATCGCTTTGTGCAGGCTGTCAATCTCCTCTTTGGTCAACCGGGACGGAGACTGACGTCGACCCAATCTGCAGCCGGTGATGATCTTGTCAGCCGCTTCAGTCCGCAGACCTTGGAAAGTTGTCGTCAGGAACTGACGTAACGTTCGCGAGTCGCTTTCGGACACCAGTTGAACGAGCATTTCGTGCGAAATGCGCATAGCCGTCGAACTGCCTCCGTAGGCAAGCGCGACTTCGATCAGGAACGGGTTTCCCCGGTAGACGGACGGTGGGCGGGTGGCGGCAACGTAAAATTCCGCGGGAACGACATGATACAACCCTTTGAGCAGCTGTTCCTCGCCGATTGGCGAAATGCAATCCGTACTGGGCGCGGTGATCTTGGTTTCCTGAATTGCTTGGTACAGCGAGTCGGCTTCGCGGCGCCCAATGCGGGCCGGGCGGGAACGTGTGCTGAGCTTTGCGGCATTGCAAATTCGCCTGGCGACGGCCGAAGTGACACGTGAAAAGCTGCTAGTCAGAAACGACGACAGCGTCGATCCCTTGGTGTCATGTAACATCGTGATCAGGTTACCCAGCTCCACGCCATACGGATGTGGTTTGATTTCCTTTGCCTCTGGCGGAAGGGTTTCAGTCGATCGTTGGTAGGTTTTTTCGACGCCGTCCGGATCGATGTAGTGAATTGTCACATGCGGGTTGGCGATCGCGGTTTGTTCGAGGTATTCATCCACACTACCGCGACCCCGTTTGTGAATCGCTTCGAGTTCGATCGTGACGCGAGTTCCGTGAGGAATATCCACCCATTCGATACCGTGTTTGGCAATCACTTTGTCGCCACGAGTGCCGGGCGGTATGTCGACGCCTTCGCCACGACCGTTGAGAATCTGCGGCTGATTTTTCTTGGTGTCGATTTTGATTTCGTAATAGTGTGAGGGCGTGCGTTTGGATACCTTCGAGATGATCTTGATCGGCTTGCCGGTGGTAAGCACGCCGTACATTCCCGCAGCACTGATGCCAATGCCTTGCTGACCGCGGGACATGCTCAGACGATGAAATTTCGAACCGTACAGTAGTTTTCCGAAGATCAGTGGTATTTGTTTCTTGAGAATGCCGGGGCCGTTGTCCTGAACACCTGCCTTAAAACGATTGTTACCCGTTTGCCCGACGTGCACCCAGATTTCGGGCAGGATGCCGGCTTCCTCGCAGGCGTCCAGCGAGTTATCGACGGCCTCTTTGATGGTGGTCAGCAGCGCTTTGCGTGGGTTGTCAAACCCGAGCAGGTGCCGGTTCTTGGCGAAGAATTCACTGACGGAAATATCACGCTGACCGGCTGCCATTGATTTCGCCGTGGCGCGACGCGACTTGGTCGTGGCGTTACCGTTGGCGGTCGAGCGGCCCGTCGTCGCGGATCGAGTGCGGCTGCGCGGTGTCGTCGCGGTTTTTTTGCGCGCGACGGGTCGCTTCTTTGCTCTCTTAGTCTTTGCTTTAGCCAATGGCTAGGCCTCCTTGGGGCAGCCCGACGCCGCGTCGAGCCGTATTCTGACCAAACCACCGTCCCTCGTCCAATGCCGTTCGGACTGCGACGATGTCGAAGTTTGCGGTTGGCGTGGATTATAACGGTTGGACGGTTGGGACGGATCAACGCGGACACGCGCAAGCGAATACGAGCCCAAAAAAACGGCACGACCCAGGAAACCACGACCCGGAGTTTCGGGCAATGTGGCCACGGTAAATGGAAGGCCTGCCATTGTCGCTTTCGGCGCCGCGATGCGAAGTTGTTTGGAACGATCGACAATAATGTCTTTACGATCTTGCCAGGTCCGTTTGGGACCTCGTTCAACGTGGTGAGAATTATTGGGGTCGGAAACAGCGAAGTACGCGTCAATGTCACGAACAATACGGTGTCGCATGCCGGATCATCCGAGGCCATTGCCGTGCGGGCCCAAGAGGGCTCTCCACTCGTAGACGTAACGATTACTGGAAACTCGGTGAACATGACGTCCACGGTGTCTCCCAACAACGGGATTGAGATCGAAGCGGGTCGCTTCACCACGGACGGGCTCGCGGTGTGTGTAGACTGACGGAGGTTTTATTTCGACGTTGTATAGTGTCCATCCATCGCTTAACGCCTCGTCCAACTCCCCCAGACGATCTCAAGATTCATGACGGGCCTCGTCCATCCGACGGACCCGACCGCCAACCGGTCACTGGATCACGCGCCGGACGGCGCGGTGATCCCTACCATATCTCCCCATGAACGAGATCCATCCCTGTCTTCTGAGCGCGCAACGCGAAGAACCCGGCCGCTTCAGCAAGCTCTCGATTAGCGAGTGGATGGAACTCCGATGTCATTCCGCC
>JAZDDD010000689.1:0-2083 GCA_036679545.1 Gemmatimonadota bacterium
GATCATCACCGACGGCATCAGGTCGAAAAACGTTTTTGGTGCATCTTTGCGGGATCCAAGATACCGTGCCAACATTAACGCGGTCGCGAGCTTCGCAAGTTCCGCGGGTTGTCCAATGCGAATATTTCCGACACTCAACCACGACTTGGCACCCGCAGCGGTCCCCGCGCCCGTGCCCGCGAACAACGTAGCAATCAGCAAGATGATTGTTGCGATGTAGAGATAAGGCGCCAACCACTCGACGACCCGCGGCGACACACGAAAGAGCATCGCCGCCACAAATGTCCCAAGCGTAAGCCACACCAGTTGACGCACCCACATATTCGCCGCAATCGTGGGGAAGTCAGCTTGGCCAGCAGAATACAACATCGCGATTCCCGAGATGATCAACGCCAGGATTACAATGAGTAACGCGCGGTCAAGACGCCGGTCATCCATCGTGCTCAACCGCCAATGAGGACCGAGTCGGCAAGTGGGAGCGGTTGCGGAGCGGAGTCCGCCGGTACTACCAATCGAATGGAACGGTCACGTGTTTCGTCGGCACCGAACAAATGGCGTGCAATCACATTTGTTACGATCGGTGCAACGTCCGATCCGTGCTCCGCGAACTCCACAATGGCGCCGACGACAATTTCTGGCTCTTCTGCGGGTGCGAAAGCAATGAACCATCCATGGTTGGGGCCGTGCGAATTTTGCGCCGTTCCGGTCTTGCCGGCAATGCGCAAATTTGCAACACGGGAACGGACCGCGGTTCCCTGCTCCACCACCATCACCAGCGCCTCGCGAAGCTCGTCAATTTGTGTGGGTTCGAGTCGAAGCCCCGACGCTGAACGATGCTCGACCGGTTCGCTCATCACAAATCTCGGTGTGGGCGCGACGCCGTCATCGTTAGCCAACGCGGCATAAAACCGCATCATGTTGAGCAGTGTTTGATCGTTTTCCCCTTGCCCAATTGCCAAGTTCAAGGTTACCGCTCGCGTCCATCCACGAGGCCCGTATGTCTGATCGTAGTAACTTGTCGTTGCCGGGAAAAATGACTGAACCTCGTTGGGCAAATCGACGCCGGTAAGTCGAGAAAACCCTAACTGTGTGCCGTCATCCAACAAATTTTGCAAACCGATTTGTAACCCGAGCTGATAGAAGTACACGTCGCACGAGTGTTGAATCGCTTCGGCGAGCGTCAGGGACCCATGCCCCTCCGTACGCCAACATCTAAAGTATCGAGTAAAATACGCCATGCCGCCGTGACACGGGGTCGTCATCTGCGTATCCATCGTGACGATACCCCGACGCAACGCCATGGTCGCGACGGCTAGCTTCCAAGGCGACGCGGGTGGGTACCGGCCCTGGACTGCTCGATTGAGGAGCGGATTGTCCTCGGAGTTACGAATTTGATCCCATAAGTCGATCTCAATGCCGCCGACGAACGCGTTTGGATCAAATGACGGCGCCGAATACATTGCCAGGATGTCCCCGTTGCGCGGATCCATGGCCACAACGGCGCCGCGAGCATCGGCCGGGAATTGTGACTGCACGAAGGACTGGAGGTCCAGATCTAACGTGGTCCGTACCGTCTCCCCCTGCACCGGTGGAGATGGCGCGAGCACACCCTCCTGCCGCACCGTTCGTCCGAAGGCATCGACTTCCACATGGCGCCGACCGTCGCTACCACGCAAGATAGAATCATACTCTCGCTCGAGACCTGACCGGCCCACCAAGGTCCCGTACCGTGCTCCGGCAACGCTACCGCGCTCCAACTCTTGTTGCGTAATCTCGTTCACGTATCCCAACGAATGGGCAAAGATATCTCCGTGGGGGTAATTGCGTTTCGGTTCAGCCTGAATGGTCAGACCTGGCAAAGCGACACGCCGTTCTTCCAAGGCACTGACAACATCGAAGGGTGCATCCCGCATTATGACAACTGGGTCGTCGATCCGCACACGCGGTCGGTCGAGAATGGCTGCGACCTCGCTGGCGTCAAGACCGATGAGGTCCGCAATGAGACCCATCGTCGATGTTAGGGAGTCTCGGCTCGACCCTATCAACGATACGGTGTAACCGGGGACATTGTCGGCAAGTATGT
>JAZDDD010000069.1:0-5899 GCA_036679545.1 Gemmatimonadota bacterium
AGTCTAGAACGTACCACCACGTCAATCCATACTAGAGGAGTCACCCATGGGTAGTCGTCGCGAGTTCCTGCGCACTATGGCGGGCGTAACCGCCACGATTCCGGTCCTCAAAGACGACAGCCTGCGGCGACTCGATTCGGCAGATTCCGCCGTCCGCCACCGCTCGCCCGAGGACGTCGCGGCGGATGAAGACTTTTGGTTCGAGGTACAACAGTCCTTTACGGTTGACCGGAGTCTCGTCAATCTGAACAACGGTGGTGTATCGCCGAGCCCCAGAATTGTTCAGGAGGCCATGAAGCGTGATCTGGACTTTTCCAACGAGGCACCGGTCCATACGATGTGGCAGATTTTAGAACCGCACATCGAAGGTGTGCGGATGCGTCTGGCCGACGATTTTGGCTGTTCGCCCGACGAGATGGCCATTACAAGGAATGCGAGCGAGGCGCTGGAAATTGCCCAGCTGGGAATCGATCTAGAGCCCGGCGACGAGATCCTCACAACCGACCAAGATTACGGGCGGATGTTGACCACGTGGGATCAGCGTGTTCGGCGAGAGGGAATCGTCATCAATAAGGTCTCGTTCTCCAACCCACCGGCGAGCAAACAAGAACTTGTGGACATGTTTGCCGAAGCGTTGACGCCCAAAACACGCGTGCTGCATTTTTGTCATATTACGAACCTGGCTGGTCTCATCTTCCCTGTGAAAGAGATTTGCCAGATGGCGCGTGCGCGTGGTGTTGACACTATCGTCGATGGTGCCCACGCATACGCGCATTTTCCATTCACACGTGACGATCTTGACTGCGACTATTACGGCACGTCGTTGCACAAGTGGCTACTTGCACCGCATGGAACCGGCTTCCTCTACGTCCGCAAGGAAAAGATCAAGGATCTGTGGCCTATGATGGCCGCGCCAACCGCGATGGCCGAGAATATTCGTAAGTTCGAAGAGATCGGCACACATCCGGCGGCCAACCACAACGCCATTGCGGAGGCGTTGACCTTCCATCAAACAATCGGTGCGGAACGAAAAGCCGCGCGCCTGCGATATCTGCGGGACCGTTGGATGCGTTACTTCGATGGCATGAGCGGTGTGAAGATCAATACGAGTTTCGATCCGGAGATGTCATGCGGTCTGGCCAACATCGGATTGGAAGGCGTGGAGCCGGCAGCCATTGCGTCACACATGTGGAAAACACGACGCGTCATCATCACGCCAATCGGTCACAAAGACTGCACGGGGCTCAGGGTGACGCCGAACGTGTATACAACGCTGCGCGAAGTGGACACGTTTATCGAAGGGTTTGAGCAAATCGTCCGGAACGGTTTACCCTCCTAGCAAGGGGCGCCGCGCCGGCGTCGCCCTGCAGGTCCTGCAGGGCACCACGGGGTGTGGCGCGGCTAAGAGTCACGTTTGATGATGCCGGACTCCATCCACACCAATTCATCACTCATGACGCGTTGTGCGGTCTTGTAAATCTTGACGTCATCGTTTCTGAATAACGCGCGGAAATGTTCCCCGATGCGCCGCCGCGCAATACGCGAAAACGTATCCGCCAAGTCCGCCGCGGAGGCTGCATGTGCGCGATCCTCCGCGGACTTGCTCTTTTGCAACATCTGAGCTTGTGAGCACGCCGCGCTGATCGCGAACAGTTCGGCGCCGACGTCTACGAGTCGCCCAAGGACGGCTTGTCTTTTTTCCAGACCGGGCCCAAACCGAACGATGGCGTGGAACATGTTTCTCGAGAGACGGCGCGATGTACGATCGACGAATCTCATGTGTTTCGCGAGTTTGCCGAACTCACCAAAACGCGGCCACATTCCCCAACCGATCCACCGTGCGGGGTACCACCACACGTAGTGGAAGGCCGCTTTGACCAACCCGCCGAGTTTGGCGCCCATCGATGCACGCGGGTCCGCAATGGCTCCCGCAACCTTGAGGTGAGAGTCAACGGCTTCGCGTGCAATGAACAGCCGCATGATCTCCGAAGAACCTTCAAATATCAGGTTGATCCGGAAGTCTCGCATCAGGCGTTCGACGGGTTCGCCACGCTCCCCACGAGCCTCGAGGCTGGACGCCGTCTCGTAGCCGCGCCCACCCCGGATTTGCAGGGTGTCGTCGATGATCTCCCATCCACGTTCGGTGTTCCACATCTTGGCCATTGCGGCTTCGAGCCGGATGTCGGCGCCGCCGCGATCCGACATGCGTGCGGCGAGATCGGCCACCGCTTCGAGTGCGAACGTGTGCGCGGCCATCGATCCCAACATCTGTGCGACCGCATCGTGCTTGCCGATTGCCCGTCCCCACTGAACACGTTCTTGGGAAAATCGACGACTGATGTCGAGGCACATCTTTGCGGCGGCGGCTGAACTGGCCGGAAGTGTGAGCCGGCCGGTATTGAGTGTGATCAGTGCCAGTTTGAGCCCACGGCCCTCCCCCCAGAGGATATTTTCCTTTGGCACTCTCACGTCTTTGAAACGGAGGACGGCGTTTTCGATACCCTTTAGGCCCATGAAGTGGCAACGGTTTGTGACCTCCACGCCCGGCCAATCAGTTTCCACGATGAACGCGGTAATACGCCGTTCGCCCGTTTGGGCCATGACCACCATTAACTCGGCGATGGTGCCGTTGGTACACCAAAGTTTCTCGCCGTTCAATATCCACGTGTCGCCGTCGTCTGTTGGTGTGGCGGTCGTGGTCATTCGCGCCGGGTCGCTTCCCACGTCCGGTTCGGTAAGCGCGAATGCGCTGATGGCGCCCTTGGCCAGTCGTGGTAAGTACTTTTTTTTCTGTTCGGGAGTACCAAACAGCTTGAGTGGTTGTGGCACACCGATGGATTGATGGGCGGACAGGAGTACGCCGATCGAGCTTTCCCACGTGCTCACGAGGGACACGGCGCGGTTGTAGCTCGTTTGTGAGAGACCAAGGCCGCCGTATTCGGTAGGAATCTTGATTCCGAACGCGCCAAGTTTTGCCAATCCATCGATCACGTGCTGGGGGATCTTCGAGTTTCGCTCGATTTCTTCCGGATCGACGTTCTCTTTCATGAACTTCGCGAGGGCATCGATGAATGGGGCGGCGCGTTTTTCGTCTTCCGGGTCAACGGTGGGGAACGGGTGGATGAGGTCAAGGCGTAGCTTGCCGTCGAAGAGGCCGCGGACAAAGCTGGGTGCGGTCCACTCCGTTTCGCGTGCGGCCTCGGCCACCTCGCGTGCTTGAAGCTCGGTGACCTCAGGTTGACCTTTCGTCTCCGCCGATGGCGGTGCTTTTGTTTCAACGCTTGTCATATCGATAACTCTCTCGAACCGAGTGACCTCAGTTGGTCGTAGAATGGATGCAACAGTAAAACTTATTCAATAACAAGGTATCGCCAGGAACACTGCAAAACTTATTCATTAATCACCAAAATGGGCCGTGGCACCCGGCCGGCCGGCTTGGGTATCAAACCCGACCGGTTGCGCCATATGCCTCGGAGCGGCAAGATTCTCGGTCTTGCGAAAGGTAACGGCGTGCAAAAAAGGCACTTAGGGTGTCGACACCGGGCCACAGCCCGTTTGGGGTCGGCAGGGGACCAAGGAAGCCGGCCCGCATGATTGACTTGCCCAAAGATCCACCGCTCTACCCGTCACGTTCGGGCTCGGGCGCCACGCTGGGTGGCAAACTCCGTGCTCGCCTGACATCGCCGATCGTCATGTGGGGGGTCACGCCGACAGGTGTTGAGATTGCGGCCGGCGCGGCCAACGTCATGAAATGCCCATTCGACGTGGTGGTGGGCGCGCACGTTCGACTGGAAGGTCTCGGCGTTGTCGGGGCGATGGCGGAGGATTGTGATGCAGTTTTGGACCCGAATTTCGAACCGCGCTTCGGCATTATGGAGGCGCTTAACGAGGCAATCGATCGTGCGAGAAGAGCCATCAAGACAGAGCGATTGCTCTTCCGTGGCCAACGGCCGCTACGAGATATCGCGGACGTCGAGCTTGTTATTATCGACGGACACGTCACCAGTTCATGGAAACTTTTGGCGGCGGCGGAGGCGGCCGCTGTCATGGGCCCCGCCCGGATCGTCTTGGCTGCGCCAGTCAGCACACAGGCTGTCCGGGAACACATTGCGAGCCGTCGGATTGAATTTGCCTGTCCTTCTATTATGGAAGATCCAAGTGGGCATCCAAACCCGTTTGGCGACCCGCAAGACCCCACGGCCGAAAGGCTCCGTAGCATCGTTGTTGCCCGCCAAGCTGCTTAGTCTGCTTGTGGCACCGGTTGCCGCAATCTGCGTGACAGTGCCGGTAAGTGCGCAACTGGTTCCGCCCTCAACCGGCGGCGTCGGCGAACTCGATCGTATCCTGCAGCGTCTTGCCGAACCGCGGCGCGTGCTCATGATCGGGGCCCATCCGGATGACGAAGATACCGACCTTTTGAGCCTGATGGCGCGCGGGATCGGTGCTGAGATTGGGTATCTCTCGCTCTCCCGGGGCGAAGGTGGGCAAAACCTCATCGGGACTGAACTCGGCCCCTCCCTGGGCTTGTTGCGATCCCAAGAACTTGTGTCGGCCAGAGCCGTCGATGGGGCCCGCCAGTTCTTCTCTCGGGCCTTCGACTTTGGTTATACCCGTTCACTGGATGAGACGAATCAACATTGGCCGGCCGATTCAATCCTAAAAGACGTGGTTCGGATCGTCCGGCGCTTTCGACCTCACGTCATCGTCTCCGTTTTCTCCGGGACCCCGCGCGATGGGCACGGGCAGCATCAGGCGGCCGGTATTGCGGCGCGCAATGCGTTCCAGGTATCTGCGGACGCAAACGTCTTCCCCGAACTGGCATCGGAAGAGGGACTCACACCCTGGATGCCGCTGAAATTGTTTAGATCGACCCGATTTGACACCGCTTCAACATCGGTCCGGCTACCGACGGGTGGGTTGGACCAACGAGTCGGTCGATCGTTTCACCAAATTGCGATGGAGAGTCGCAGCCGGCACCGCAGCCAAGACATGGGCATGATGCAACCCATTGGCCCAAGCCGAACAACTTTCCGGCTGCTCGAGAATCGTACTGACGTGGATGACGGATTCTTTTCCGGCATCAATCTTCAGCTGTCTCCTTTGCATCGCGTCGCCGATTCGTTGCGATCCGTGTTAAGCCCCGTGGACCCGTCACGCATTGTGAACGGCCTGGTTGCAGCTTTCGCCCACGCCGTGTCTCAACGTGACCGACAGTTGCTTAGCGAGGCTATTGCGATTGCGGCCGGTCTTGTCATGGATGGAACGGTTTCAGATGGCGAGGTTGTGCCGGGCCAGACTGTCCAGGTCGAGGTCTCTTTCTACAACGCCGGGCCGTTCACCGTGCAGTCCACACATCTCGGTGTCGTTGCGCCGGATAATTGGCAACATCACACACCGGAGGATTGGTCGGCTAACCCGACCCCCCTCGGAGGGCTGGTGTCCCGGACCATCGAGTTGACGGTGCCAACCGATGAGCGTTTGCCGTTCCAGCCGCCCACCGTCACCGCTACGGTTCAGTTGGAATTGATGGGGCAAACGATTTCAATCGACCGTGAGGTCAGTTATCGGACAACCGAACAGGCCCTCGGTGAAGTACGCGAACCGTTGCTTGTTCGCCCACGCGTGGCACTCGAGGTTTCCCCCGATCAACTGATCTGGCCCGCCGGGTCGGCGGAGAGCCGCTCGTTCGTCGTCACGGCAACACACTTTGGAAACGAGCCGTATCGCGGTGAAATCGAAGTTTCAGCCGACGGTTGGGTCGTTACCGACGCACAGCGGTTTTCTTTTAGTGGGATGGGTGAAGAGGCGTCATTCACGTTTGATGTCAAAGCCCCTTCATTGGCGACAGAGGCGTCGGTCACACTGAAAGCCATCGCACGAGGTGATGACGGTGTCGTCC
>JAZDDD010000690.1:0-9097 GCA_036679545.1 Gemmatimonadota bacterium
GCGGTATGGCGGTATGGCGGTATGGCGGTATGGCGGGCGGTAACGCGCCACGTGAAGTTGGGCTACCGCCTTACCGCCCTACCGCCCTACCGCCTTACCGTCCTACCGTCCTACCGTCCTACCGCCTTACCGCCTTACCGCCTTACCGCCTGGCGTAACATACCGCGACGACGACACTCGGTCGCCAAACCGATACGGTTTGTCTTTCAGGTCGGGGACGGAAACAACCGAGCCTGTACCTTTCAAATCGACAAAGGCCTTCTTCCACTGTTTTTCTTCCTTATAGTTGGCATCGCGATACAATCGATAAGAGTAACCCTTTGGAATGTGGAATTTGGCCGACGATATCGTGTCGTCAAAATCACCACCGGCAACGAAAATCTTCGAGTAGTCCGAGATACTCGCCGTGCGGTCGCCGTACAGATTCAACCGTTTACCGCGAAATTCATCGTGTTCGTACAACTCGATCCACGCATCTTTGATGTCGTGCACCGTACCGGGCTTGTGCGATGCGAATTCACTTATTCGGATCGTGTTATCAACACGCCAGTGGTAACATGAATAGAGATGCAACGAGCCACTGGAATCGATGTGGAGACCAGCACCCGCATCAAAATTACAATAGTCACGCACTCCGTGAAACTCGGCCGTCGTAACGTGACTCAGGATCGGCGTCTTTCCAGAATGTCCGCCCGTTACAATTGATGCGGGCAATTCCACTCGCCACAGATCAGCGTAATTCGGTGCGTTCTGAAGTGGCGCGGTCCGAGAGCCGTTTTCCGTTCCGATCAAATACAGCTGTGTTTGCCCGGAGGATTTCTGTTCCACCACAAAATTGACGTTCTGATATTTTGGGTTCCGCCCGCTTTGGTCCAACCCAACAAAGGGCCAGGTTAACGGCCTCAGGTGAAATCCGTTTCCGAAGTCCTCATCCTTCGACAAATAGAAATCTACACGGCCAGGATATCTTCCCTTCACCTCTCGCCACACCGCACACAGGAACCGGCCGTCGTTAAGACGTACCAATCCCGCCGCTTCAGCATTTGGAAAGTTGGGGCGATCGATCTGGACTTTGAACCGTTCCACCGCCTCGGGTTTCCTCGTGTGCAGAAACACAACGCGAGATCGCTTTCTCCCTTCAAGCGGCACGACGAGAACGTCCCCCAACACACTCATTCCACCGGCGCGCCAGCGAAATGTGTCCAACCCGTAGCACGCAACCACACTGTCCTTCTTGGGTGGGTCGGCCGAGGCGAGGAGATTGGACCCACGAGGCCCGCCTATCGTATGCGATGCAATCTTCGCGATGAAAATATGTGAACGGCGGCCACCCGTAACCACGCCACCGGATACGGCGAAGTAGTTACCCTTTCCGAGACGTTGGATTCCGTGAAAATGGTTTTTGGGCTCATTGACACCGCGTATTTCCATCTGGGTATACGCGTACAGGGGGAAATGATTGCCATCCCGGATGCCCAAGGGATCTCCGATACTGCTTATTGCCCCGAATGCTTCAGGGACATTTGCGACGGTGGCATTTTTTGCATTGAGGCGAGGAGGACAGTCAACGATGGGCAGTTGAGATAGCCGAAACCTAGTGGGTGGCAAGTTGCTTCTCCGTTTCGTTCATGAAAAGTTCAGCTTCGTGCACACGTCTGATCATCAATAATTGACGCGCATCCCAATGACCCATTCGCCCGCACTCAATGGACCGACCAACGGTGCGGCGTCCCACGCGGAGGACACCACGAGTTGCACGACACGAAAAACCGCCACACCGGCCGCGACACTCAGCGCCATTTCGCCAACGTTGACACGGTTTACGCCCGGCCGTGCAAAATAATCTGGCGTTTCAACGCCGAAAATCGTCCAGCGACCGGTCACAAGCTTTGACGACATAATGCCGACGACGGCACCCACTCCCACGTCACTCAACCAATGACGATCGTCGTTTAGTCGAGACCACGCGGTCCCCGAAGCCGCCGCAAAGAACAACATTCGCGCCACAGGGTCGTCGGTGAGATCAGTCAGTGTCGTCGCCAACGCAAATGCTAACGCCGTGTGCCCCGAGGGAAAAGCCTTGTGAAATGTCCTCTTAAACGGCTTGTAAGACCACGCACCTTCCTCGGTATACGGACGTGCGCGACCGAAGATGAATTTGCCCGCGACGGTAATCCCAGCAGCAAGTGTCAATGAAGCCGCCATTTGCGCGCCGGTACGCCGTAATTCCGAGTCGGATGCGAGCACGCCGGCGGCGAACACACCGAAGCTTGCAGGGTAGACCACACCGATCTCTCCCAATTGCCTGAAGCCGGCCGCCAGATCATCAACGAATTCCGTGCGGTTGGATTGCAACAGATCGCGCAGCGGTTCGTCCAACAAGAAGAGCGCGACCGTGCCGACCGCCGTTGCGCCAGCATGCCCGATGTGTATCGGCGCTCCCTCGCGTGGAACATCTTGCGCGGAAGCTGGCGGCAATGCAAAAAAAACGAAACCCACCCAGACAGCAGCGACGATCCCCTCCCACCAACGCCAACGAGGTGTTACGTCGCCAAACACACGACCTCTGACGACACTCGGCCCGCCAAGTTAGGTTCCCCACTCCCGCACAAACGTCTCGGGTTCAACACCCAACGCATCAGCAATTCTCGTTATGTAATTGAAGTAAGCAATAACCTGGGTTGCATCATGAATTGCCCTATCATCCAATCCTATGGCACGCAGGTCATCCAGATCTTCCGGGCTCATTTTCTGCTGCCGAGATGTCACCTTGGCCGCGTACTCGCAAAGCGCACGATCGACCGGGGTGAGCCCGGATGCTCCATGCCAGTCGCGAACGATGTGATGAACGAATTGGTCCGCTCCACCGATGATGTTGTCATCGACCTCTTCACGGAGGTCGTGTGCATGCGCCTGTGTTCAGTACCGACAATTCAATTCAGTTGATACAACGGTTGCTAGCAATTCGCGTTGCATTCGCGACAGCGGAGAGGATCCGTGCATGATTGCCTTATATACGTCCATGCTGGCTTTCATGACCATCGAGTTGATGCTCATGACGTGTACGATGTTCCACACACGTCCGGCACGGGCCAACGCCGCATCGAACTGCTTCTTGAGAGGCCCCGTGGCCTCATCGACGGGGACCTGATAAATCCAAGACACCCGACTATACCTCCATAGTGAAGCGCATTTAGCCGAATGTAGGTCTCAATATGAAAGGTGGCTAGCGGGTACCGCGGGTTGGTGAGGGGGGTCGGTAACGAGCAACGCAGCCGCGAACACCCACACCGTTGCGTGGACGTTCGCGGCTCATCCGCGGCCGTTGTGTCCTAACGGCCCTATTTCGGCGAGTGAAACGCCACTCGGTTCCCTTCGGTGTCCGAGAAAATCGCGAAGTATCCGATCTCGTCCGAGATTTTCGTCTTGGGCATCATGACCTTACCCCCCGCCTTTTCAACGTTGCCAAGAGGCTGCGACAGATCGTCCCCACCATTCAAATACACAAGTGAGCCCTCCATGGAGGGCGTATAGCCGTCGCCGGTGCATATGGCACCACCAACTTGGCCCGGTTCTGACGGCAAGAAGCCCATCTTCGTGCCCATCAACTCTTGTGAATGCACCTCGGCGCCCAATACGGTTCCATAAAACTTCGCCGCCCGATCAAAGTTCGTTGCCGGGATTTCGAACCAGTTAATTGCGTTGGCCATCGTCTGCTCCTCCAGAGTCGGTGTTGTATTGACGGCGGGAAGCTAGAAAGTCGACCGGCCCTCCCGCCACCACCTAATTCGGCAAAGCGTATCATTCCATCCCAATATCCCACGACTCATCTCATTGATTGCCATTGATTTATGACACACGGATGCGTCATTTTCTTAGCATCCTATGGCTGTTTCCCAACATCTATTCCAACTCATCAAGTCGTTGTCCAAAGCCGAAAAGCGACATTTTCGCCTATCACTCGGCGATGGCGCGGCGAATCGAATCCACCTCCTGCTCTTCCGGGCCATGGATGCCCAGAGTGAGTACGATGAAACCGCTCTGCGAGCCAAGTTCCGAAACCGGGCCTTCACTGCTCAGCTTCATGTCGCAAAGAATTACTTGATGCAGGTGATCCTCAAGAGCCTGCGGTCTTATCACGCGGCCATTTCGAAAGAGGCCGAGTTACGGGATCGCTTGCACGAAATCGAGATCTTGTTTCGGCGTGATTTATTCGACCTTTGCGAAAGAGTCATCACCCGCGCAGAATCGAAGGCCAAACAAGCCGAGAAGTACCAGATCCTTTTGGACATCCTCGCGTGGAAGCGCCGCTTGTTCTTGACTCGTCATGGGGCATTTGGCGGACACGCAGAGCTGGAGCACATTGCGGAGGAAGAGCGGGACGCCACCCATCGCATCGAGGTCATCAATCAATATCAACGCACGATCATCGAAAAAGCGGGCCTCGCAACATCTTCGTTCGGAAGGTCCGTGGAACCGTTCGACGTACCACCCCAACGGTTCGAAGACTCGCTCCGGATCGCCACGCTCCACGCGCATCTAAAGATCACCCAACAAACATTCGCAAACGACTTAGCTGGCGCTGAAGAAACCATAGATCGGCTGATTGATTTGCTCGAGCGGAATCCCGCCCGCGTGGCCGACGATCCGGAGCCGTATGTCACCGTATTGAGTAACAAGATCGGTTTTGCGTTGCGACGCCGGGATAAGAATGAGATCCTCGGCCTGCTTACCGAGATCCGCGCCATTCCGGACCGTTTCCCGCGGCGAGGACGGGCGCCGCTATCCGTGCGAACCGTTTTACGCACATACAATATCGAATTGGAATTGTATCGCGACACACACGACCTTGCCCACGGCATCTCTATGATCGAAGACGTGGGGGACTATCTGTCAAGTCACGCACGCTCGATCCCGAACGACTACATGTTGTTGTTCAGTTATCAGTTCGCACACCTCTACTTCCTCGGACACAGATACAACGACTCGCTGCAGTGGATCAATCGAATCATCGCGGGATCGTGGGGTAAGATTCGCGAGGATATTCAAAGCACCGCGCGCATGCTCCATCTCATCATTCACTACGAACTCGGTAACATCAGCCTACTGCGCTACGCAGTGGAATCGTGTCGACGGTACTTTAGCAAACGGCGGTCACTCGAAGCGTATGAGCGTATCCTCTTGAGGTTTTTCGGCAACCTCAGCACTGCTCCGCCTGCCGAGCATCCCGCTCTTTTCAAGAAAGTTGAACTTCAACTCTTCACAACGGGGCAAGAGAAGGCGGACGCGCACGTCCTGGACTATGTCGATTTAAAGGCTTGGCTCGCCGAGAAGAACGGTAGTCAAGCGTGACGGGCTCGTTACTGGAGCAGTCGACACGTTGGTCGTTTTGCCACAGAGGAGAGAAGAGTTCAACACTCAACGCTCAACGCTCACCACTCAACTTTCAGCATCAACACTCAACTTTCACTGGGGCCGCAGTTTCGGTTGAGCGTTACGTGTTGGATGTTAATGCTGAGCGTTGAGTGGTGAGCGTTGAGCGTTGAGTGTTGGTCATACTGTTGGTCATGTGGCAAAGCTGTTTCTTATCCGCCCTCGGCCGATGAACTGGTCCAGATATCTGCCAACACGCGCCGAAAGTTTTCACCGAGAATCATCGTGATGTGTTCGTTCGTATATCCACGGCGGATCAGTCCTTCGGTCAAATCGAAGACGCGCTTTGGATGGTCGACGCCCTCAATGTCGATCTTCTCGCGAAAACCGTAGCTGCCCTTGTAACCTGCGCGCAGCTGCCGATTCTGCTCGGCGGGCATATCGTCGTAACCGTGTAGATCGATATCGCTTCCTATTCCTAAGTGTTCGACGCCAACCAGGGCGCGGACGTGGTCGAAATGATTGAGAAAATCTTCGACAGTCGTGGGCTCGTCATTTTTCACAAACATCCGGACAGTCGTTATACCCATGACACCCCCACCACGCGCCATGGCCTGTATGGCTTCATCCTGTTTGCAACGTGGGTGGTTTGGCGTCAAGCTTCGGGCGTTAGAGTGCGTAATGAGCACGGGCCGTTGCGATACTTCGAATGCATCCATCGTTGTGCGATCGCCACAATGGGATACGTCCACCGCCATGCCCACTTCGTTCATGCGTTCGACAATTGAGACACCAAAATCGCTGATGCCACCGTCGATTCGTTCAGTTGAACCGTTTCCGATCATGTTTCGCGTATTGTAGGTGAGTTGCGAAACACGTTGGCCCAAGGCATGGAAGGTGTTGACGTCAGCGGGCGTGCGAAAATGATGAGAATTCTGTATGCCAATCAAGATGCCAACTTGGCCCGAACCATGGACGTGTGACAGGTCATCGGCAGAGTCTATACGCGTGAAGACGTCGGGCCGGTTGGCAACGATTGAATTGTACGAACCGACGAAGTTCAACGCGTTCGCGTATGCCTCATCACGCGATTGCCCACCAACCCCCGTCGCAACGTGTACGACGTCGATCTCTGAGGCTGCGAACTCCGCTTGATCGGCCTCATTCAAACCATCGAGCCCCGCACCCCAACGTCGTCGCGTTTCGCCGTTCAGGGTCAACGGAAAAAGCATATCGACTACGAGGGATTCTCGAACGAGATCCACACATCGCGCCGAATACTCCTGTTGCGACCCACCAGGGAATAGTCGGAATCGACCGAGATTAAACGCGGGAGAAGCACAGACCGCTCCGAGTGTAGCCGTGGCGGCTTTTACGGCTTCACGGCGGGTGAGCTGGTTCGCATTGTCTTTTGGCATTGTGCGTTCCTTCATTCGCGCGGTGAGTCGAGAGTTAATGCTATGGGTTGATTGCCACGGAAGTGTCCAAGTCGGACCACCACGAGGTCCAACGAGGGTACGACAAACGTCCGCTGTCCTCCCCCACCCGACATGTAGAACGTGTCGTCGGGCAGCGTGTGTTGTTCGGCTCGATTCAACCAGAAAAACGCTCCGTATACGGGGTTGTCCCATGCGGGCGCCGGACTGCTCGCGGGCGCCGGACTGCTCACAAAATCGACCCAGCCCTCAGGTAATAAGCGGTCACCCATCCAGACACCATCTTGCAGATACAACAGACCCAGTCGAGCCCAGTTACGCGCGGTGCCGTAGTCGTAACCTGTGAGGAGAAAATTTCCGTACGGATCCGTCTCCAAGATTTGCTGCCGGATGCCAATCCGGTCGAACAACGCTCTCTGTGGAAAGGTCAGGTACTCTTCGCCCCGCTCCGTGACCGCGTTCTTGATGAGATACCCAATGGTCAGCGGATCTGAGTTGCGGTAACGACCGTCCGTGTTAGGCGGACTCTGCAATGGTCTGGTATAGGAATGTTCAAACACGTTGATCGCGCCGGTATAGATGTACATATGGTCGGGGTAACCGAACTCCGGTCTATAGTCCGGATCTTGTGTCGCCAGAAAACGCAGACCGCTGCTCATTCGCAAGAGATCCTTGATGCGAATCTCACGACGAGGATCATTGGTCTGCTGCCATTCTTCGACGGGCGCACGGTCCTCGATGTCGTAGGTACCGTCTTTCACCAAGAGTGCAAAGAGTGTTGCCGTCAGACTCTTGCCCATGGACCAACTCTCCAACTGCGTGTCTTTGTCGATCCCCGGTGCGTATCGTTCGGCGATGATGCGCCCCTCATGCACAACCACGAACGCCGCGGTGAGGGCGGCAGGATCTGCAAACGCGGCATTCACCGCCCCTTCGAGCTTTGTTGCATCGATATGTGCGGGTGGCGGTTGGTCGGGAAGTACATCCCCCATGGGCCATTCCTGTGTCGCCGCATCGGGCAACGCTGTCCGAACTGAGACGGGCGTGAAGTACACACTGTCCTCGCCCATTGGATGAATCACGCACCCCTGATCGCCGTAGTATTTTGCTGTGCGTATGATCGTGTCTGCGACCGTCATGCGAACGAGTTGTTGGTCGCGATCGATGTCGATGTTCGTGATCTTAGAGCGATCCGCCTCGCCCAGCATGAAAAACCCGCTGTTGCGCGCGGCTTCTTCAGGCTCTCGCCCGCTGACAAAAACCGCAGAGCACAGAACCTTTGCGTAACCGGCAATGCCCAGCTCCGGTGGTGTACCAGGAGGTGCGTACGCGCCCCGGTCGGGCGCGGTGGTGAGTGCCTGAACCGTTGCCATGGCCAACTCTCGACCGGGATCACCGCCGCAGGCCGTCGTGAACACACACAGGATGCATGCGGAGTCGAGCACGGCGCCAGGCACCTTCATACGATTTCTCCCCTGCGGAGTTCTAATGTGAGACCCAAGAATGCGACCATACGCCAAACAAAATGCAGCAGCGTTCGCGATATCGCGAGTGCTGCTGCACACTGCTCAACCTGGGGATCGAAGGCTTCAGCCTTTCATGGCGACGCCGCCGCACCCTCCCGACGGTTTACAACCTCACCCATCCACAGATGCGTCTCCACACCCACTCTTGCCAGCTGTCACCGCTAGCGCCTACACACCAACCGTGCTTCTTTTGCCCCTTGTTCACCAATTCACCCGGGAGTTGCCTGTGTCCGACGTCGTTTACACCGGAAACATCAAGATCGAACGCACAAAGGGCCCTCATCGACTGGCGTGGCTTCCCGGTAAGGACGGCCCCGTCGATTTCGGGGTCCACGGCGCCATCGCCCAGCACTACGGAGTCGAGCCGGAGACCGAGCACTCCACCACCCTCGACTACCTGATGGCGGCGGCAGGTGGCTGACTCACGGGAACCCTAGGCGGCGCGCTGGAGGCGCGCGGGATTTCGGCGAGTGACGGCAACCTCGTAGCGGATGTGACCGGAGAAGTCGAGAAGGAAGACGGTGTGTTGGTCGTTAAACGCATACACGTCCGCTACACCCTCAAGGCGGATGCGAAGCATCGAGAAACAATAGATCGCGTTCACGAAATGCATCAGGACAAATGTCCCGTGTACAAAACGATCTATCGGTGCATCGACATCACAACCGAGGTGCATTTGGTTAACTAAACCTGATAGCCACAGGGCAGACTCACTCAACACTCAACTCTCAGCACTCAACGCTCAACGCTCAAGGGAGAGAC
>JAZDDD010000691.1:0-3412 GCA_036679545.1 Gemmatimonadota bacterium
GACGGGAAAGTTCTATCTGTTTCTTGGCGACGAGATTATGTCCAGACAGGGTCTAGCCAACAGCGGGACTGGTGCACCGCGCAGTGACTACGCGCAACGGTACGACCCGCAGACCGGAATGGGCGGATCACCTCTGGCGACGCAAGGTTATATCCAGGTCGTAGACTTTACCGACCCCGAACATCCCGACATGGTCGCGCGATACGAAGTGACCGAATACGGCACGCACAATATTTGGGTTGAAGACGACGTTCTGTACCAAGCATATTATGAGGGCGGGTTACGTGTCGTTGATGTATCCGGCGAGTTGATGGGGAATCTGTACACGCAAGGTCGAGAAATTGCGGTGTTCAAACCATTCGATCGCGCCGGGTACGTGGCGAATTCGCCGATGGTGTGGAGTGCCATGCCGTTTAAGGGGAACATCTTTTTCACGGATACCAACAGTGGAATTTGGGCAGTGAAAGTGCAGCCGAAGGATAGGCCGGTTAGCGAGTAACGTTCGTCAGTTGGTCGTCATCTTCCAAAAAGCAATCCCTCCGGCTTGCTGCCCGACGGCCACAGAACCGACCATTTCCAAAGACTCGATGTCGTAAATATCGACTTTCCCGGGCTCGGCACCGACCCCTTCAACCGAGATAAACACATAGCGGGAGTCCGGCGTGACCTCCACACCGTGAGTCACGGTTGTCGATGACTTGACAATCCCGCGGCTTTCCCCACTTGGCAACGAAAAGAATTGGACCCCTGCGCCCTGTTTGAGACTCGTTATGAGTGTTGTGCCGTCCGGCGTGAACGCCATGTTGTACGGTCCGCGTCCTGTCGGAAACTTTCGGACCAGTCGCCAACCGTCGATGGCGATTTCCAATATCTCGTCTCCTTTGTTGCACGCGACGTAAAGCAGATCACCGGATGGGTTGGTTTGTACCCAGGTTGGCGAGCAGGTGGGTTGCATCGACGTTCCACTCGTCAGACTGACGGGACCTTCTCGCCCTTCCGATACACTAAACCGTCTGGCAACCTCAAACGTCTGAGTGTCCAACTCGACGATCTGGTCATCCATCATGCACGCCGAGTATGTGTGGGTTCCTGACGGGTTCATGCGATTCCCATGTGGCATGACACACGTTTCTGTCTGCGTGACTTCCATCATCGATGGCGTATAGACGACGGAAACGCTCGAGGGAATCATCTCGCCGTGCAGATTGAAGTTGACGATGAATGCGTACAAACCGTCCGGTGTGAGGTCGAGTGTTGCCGGAAAGAATCCTAATAGGATGGGGGCCGCTACCAGCGTGTCGGCTCCGGTTTCGAACTTCCACATCTTTCCATCGGGGATTCCGTGACCGGTTGTCATGTACAGGTAGCGTTTGTCCGGTGAGATACGAAGCCCGTGGGGCCCTTCCGTTTCGACGGAGGATTCGCCGACGCTAATTGTTTTTTCGAGTGTTGCACCACCGGGTCCGAAACGCACCAGATGTACCAGGTCGGCGGACTCGGCCGCGACATACACCCAATAATCGTTTGCCGGGGCCGATTGTGCGACAAGGGGATGAGCCCAACAGCCGATCGTTGCGACGATCAACCCGCCGCGACTCAACACGCCCAACACCGTTCGCCCGCGATCCGCGTTCACAGTCCCTTGGCCATGAGGTTGGCGACCCGTTTGCTGAAGTCCGCGGGATCGGTAAGCTGGCCGCCCTCTGCCAACACCGCTTGGCCGAACAACAACTTGGCGTAGTCTGCAACGGCTGAGTCGTTGGAGTCCTTGTCAAAACGGGCTTGCAACTTTTTGACGATCTCGTGATTTGGATTTAGCTCGAGAATCTGTTTGACGTCCGGTACTTCCTGTCCCGCCCGGCGCAACATCTCGGCGATTGGCGCCGCAATGTCATCCGTACCGCTCACCAGACACGCGGCCGACGATGTCAGCCTATTGGTGAGACGTATCTCCTTGACCTCATCCTTGAGATGTTGATGTAAGGCGTCAAGCAGGTCTTTGTGCGAGTCGGCGTGCTGTTTGAGATCCTCCTCTGCCTTTTTCTGCTCGTCCTCGGTGCCTAACGACACATCGCCGCGTCCAACGGACTGCCACTTCTTGCCCCGGAACTCCGGTGCCTGTTGAAGCCACACGTCATCAACCGGATCTGTGAAGAACAGGACCTCGTATCCCTGTTGGAGAAACACTTCTGCTTGGGGCGTGTTGCGCACCGCCGTGAGATTGGGGCCAGTCACATAATAAATCGCCTCCTGTGTGGCTGGCATGCGTGTTACGTATTCTTCGAGCGACGTCAGCCCGTCCGGTTTTTCACTCGAGAATGTCAGCACCAACTCCAGTAGCGGTTCCTTGTTTTCTTCCCATGACAACAGACCCTCTTTGAGTACAGGGCCAAACTGTGTCCAGAACCCCTTGTATTCCTCGATCCGGCTTTGTTTCAACTTCTTCAGCGTGTCCATGATCTTTCGGACGAGGAATTTACGAATCGCCGTGATTTGTCGGTCCTGCTGCAACAACTCTCTCGAAACGTTGAGTGACAAATCTTCTGAATCGACAATGCCTTTGATGAATCGAAGATGTACCGGCATCAAGTCTCGGCACTCGTCCATGATGAACACACGTTTTACATAGAGCTGCAATCCACGGTAGGACATCTCGCGGTAGTACAGATCCATGGGCGCTTTGGACGGTATATAAAGCAGTGCGCGCGCCTCGAGTGTTCCTTCGAGATGTGCGTAGATGTGCTCGAGTGGTTCATTCCAGTCGTGCGTGATGTGTTTGTAGAATTCCTTGTATTCATCGTCGCTGACTTCGTCTCGGGGCCGTGACCAAATGGCCTTCATGGAGTTGAGTGTTTCGTCGCTCGTGACCGACTTTGTTGCACCGTCTTCCTTAGGCTTGCCGTCGTCGTCGGTTTCAGCTTCCTGACGAGTGGTTTCCATTTTGATTGGGTAGGCCACGAAATCGGAGTACAACTTCACGATCTCCTTGACGACCCATTCGTCAGCGTAATCCTTAATACCAGCATCGCCATCGACCGTCTTCAGATGCAAAGTGACGGTTGTACCGCTGTCGTCTCGGTTACCGTCTCCGATACGATACGAACCTTCTCCCTCCGACTCCCACGTTACGGCCTCATCCGAACCCGCGCGTTTTGTCGTGACGCTGACCCGGTCCGCCACCATGAAGGACGCGTAGAACCCAACCCCGAATTGTCCGATCAGGTCAGGCATGACGTTGCCGCCACTTTGCGGCCGTTTGGCGTTTTTGAGAAATTCGGCAGTGCCGGACTTTGCTATGGTGCCGAGATTCTCGATGAGTTCCTCCCGCGACATGCCGATCCCGTTATCGACTATCGACAGCGTGCGCACACTTTTGTCCAGTTCGAGCCGCACGTGTAACTCGTCGCTCGGT
>JAZDDD010000692.1:0-5637 GCA_036679545.1 Gemmatimonadota bacterium
AGTAACCAAATTCAGTTCGACGTCAAACGCTCCATTGTGCGCACGATTGCCGCAGGACGTCGATTGGAGGTCGTCCAAGAAGTTACAGAGGTATTCCGCACCGTTGAAGCAGCGGCGACAGCACGGTTTGCAGAGGGTGACCTTTCGGGATACGACCTCCGACGCATCCGCATTGAATTGGGGCGTTACGAGCGCGCCGCAAGCAACACCGTCGTCCGCCGCGACAACGCCCGCAGAACCCTGACAACGGCGCTGCTACCAGACACTCGCGATACGATACTCATGCCGATCGATTTTCTGAGTGAAGCACCAACCGAATTTGACGTGGTCGATCTACCCACGCACGCACTCACGAAACGTCCCGAAGTTGCCGCACGGCGGGCGGACATTGTCGCGTCAGAAGCACAACAAAAAGAAACACGTTCTGGTCGATGGGCGGACCAACTCATCCTGACCGGAGGATACAAGCGGCAGTCCGACGGGTTCGATGGTCCATTTTTGGGTGCCGAGTTACCCCTACCGCTTTGGGACCGCAAAGGCGGAGCGGTTGCCGCCACCAACGCACGGCTCACCGCGGCGCGAGAACGCGCTGCGCTCGTCGAACGTGTAATTCTCGACGATGTGCAAATGACCGCTCGGGGATACGAGTCCGTAATCGATCGCGTCACGCGAATTGAACGGCGCTTGTACGAAGATACCGATGATCTCTTGGACATCGCGCGTGCAAGCTACGCCGAGGGCGAGACGGGCTTACTCGAGTTACTCGACGCCGCGGACGCATACTACGTGAGTCGATCCGACCGGATTGAATTGCGCGCGGAACTTTGGGAACGATACTTCGACCTCGAACGTGCCGTCGGCGGATTCGCTACGATGCCGCGCTCCCGTGGCGGTGCCGAATGAGAAGGCCAAAGCGGCGTGACGGTGTTGCTGTGACGGCTTTGTTGGTTTTAGCGTTCGCTGGCTGTCAGGCATCAGAGGAGAATCCCAACTCGGACAACGCCTTGGAACCTGAAGGTGGCGTTGTCACCATCTGGACAGACTCGAGCGAACTGTTTTTTGAGCACCCCCCACTGGTCGCAGACCAACCCGGAGAGCCGTGGGCAGTCCATCTCACCGCGCTGTCGTCATTCCAACCGGTGAACGCGGGTGTTTTGACACTTCGATTCATTGGTCCGGACGGCGCCGAGCACGTTCATACGACGGAAAGCCCGTCCCGCTCCGGTGTCTACGGACCAGCTCCCTCGTTTGCGGCGCCCGGCGCGTACGATTTGACGGTCGAAGTAGACGGCCCGGATCTAAACGATGTCATCCACGTTGGGCCGGTGATCGTGCATCAAACGTGGAACGATGTCCCGCTACTCGAGCCTGAGCCACCTGTGGGCATCACATTTCTCAAAGAGCAACAGTGGCCTATCCCTTTTGCGACGGTGGAGGTCACCACGGGCGAAGTGGCCACGTCGATTCGCGCCGCCGGCACCATCGTGCCCGTGGCCAACCGTGTCGCGAATGTCACCGCGCTCGTTGACGGCATACTTTTGGCCGACCGCAATCGCAGTGCCGCGGTACCCGGTCAATGGGTAGATGCAGAGCAGACACTTGCGGTGTTGTCCCCCGTGGCGGGAGACAACGCGTTTTCAACCCAACGCGCGCGTGCGCAACGCTTAGAGCGAGAGGTCGCACGACTGGAACGACTGTACGCGGTCGAGGCGGTGTCTGCCCGTCGCCTAGAAGAAGCTCGGCACGACCTCGAAGTCGCAGAGGCAACGTTAGGGGCAATGGGGGCCGACGGCAACGACGGATACGATCTTCCCCTGAAGGCGCCCATCGACGGCGTCGTCAACACACGACATTTCGCGTTGGGGGAACGGGTTGAGGCCGGGCACCTTCTGATGACGCTCGTCGATACACGGCGAGTGTGGGTACGCCTGTTCGTTCCGGCGAGCGACGTCGCCAACGCAACAACAATCACAGGCGCGACATTCGCTGTGGAGGGCGGCGCAACCGTGTTCCGGGCAAACCGCGTTGTGTCGATTGGCCAGGTATTGGACATGGAGCGTCGTGCGCTTCCAGTGGTCCTAGAGGTCGAAAACACCGACCGTGCGTTGCGTGTCGGCATGATGGCTACGGGTCGCGTACTTATCGGCAGACCAACGCGTGGACTCATCGTGCCCACCGCGGCAATTCGCAACGAGGACGGAATGCTCGTGACCTACGTACAAATTGGCGGCGAAACATTCGAACGGCGCGCTCTGACCATCGGCCCAAGCGATGGCGAGTGGACGTTAGTCATGAGCGGAGTGCGGCGAGGCGAACGCGTCGTCACGATCGGGGCCTATCAAGTACGGCTCTCTTCGTTAAGTACCACCGAGATTTCCGACCACGGCCATCCGCACTAGGGCTTCCATCATGCTGCGATTCATTATCCGATGGTCTCTCCAAAACCGGCTTGTCACCCTCGCCGCCGCCGTCGTGCTGGTTATCGGTGGAGCGTACGTGGCAAGCACGACGCCAGTGGATGTGTTCCCCGATCTCACCGCGCCCACCGTCACCGTCCTCACCGAAGCCCACGGTATGGCCCCCGAAGAGGTCGAAACCCTGGTGAGTTTTCCCATCGAGACGGCGGTCAACGGAGCCGCAGGTGTTAGGCGAGTCCGTTCCTCGTCGGCCCAGGGGATCAGCATTGTTTGGGTGGAATTTGATTGGGGCACGGACATCTTTCGCGCCCGCCAGATCGTCAGCGAAAAACTCCAACTCGTGCAAAGCCAATTGCCGGTCGGCGACAGCCCACCGATTCTCGCGCCCATCACATCGATTATGGGCGAGATCATGCTTGTCGGAATGACGTCCGACAGACACACCGCAATGGACGTCAGGACCGCAGCCGATTGGACGGTTCGTAAACGACTGCTGGCCGTTCCGGGTGTGGCGCAGGTGGTTCCAATCGGCGGGGAGGTCAAACAGTACCAAGTCCTGGTGCAACCCGAACGACTGCAAGCCTATGGCGTCGGCCTCGGTGACGTGGTCCGTGCTGCCCGCGCGGCAAACGCCGTTGCATCCGGTGGCGTGTTTCAGGAGAGTGGAAACGAGGTCATCATTCGGGGATTGGGTCGCGTTCGCGCGTTGGAGGACCTCGGGGCATCCACCGTAACAGTTCGCAATGGTGTCCCCGTATTCTTGCGGGACGTCGCGACCGTGCGGTTAGGACCGAAACCACGGTTTGGTGTTGCCTCGGTAAACACCGAACCCGCGGTCATCCTTTCGATTCAGAAACAACCCGACGTCAACACCCTGGCGCTCACCGAACAACTCGACGCCGAGTTGATGGCCATCCAATCCGTACTACCCGATGGCATGCTGATCAACCGCGGGATCTTTCGACAGGCCGACTTCATCACACTGGCTGTCGATAACGTGATCGCCGCGCTCCGAGATGGTGCCATCTTGGTGACAATCATCCTGTTTCTCTTTTTGTGGAGTGTTCGGACAACCGCCATTTCAATCCTCGCCATACCGCTGTCGCTGTTGGTAGCAGTTTTGGCTATGCGACTAACCGGAGCAACGATCAACACGATGACACTCGGTGGCATGGCCATCGCGATCGGTGCACTTGTGGATGATGCAATTATCGATGTCGAGAACACGTTTCGGCGGTTGCGTGAGAACCAACAGTTGCCGAATGCTCAGCGGCGGGCGGTGTTCGACATCGTATTTGACGCGGCCGAAGAAGTGCGCCGGCCAATAGTCAGTGCCACAATCATCATCACGATCGTGTTTGTTCCGCTGTTCTTTCTTTCGGGTGTGGAAGGACGGATGCTTCGTCCGTTGGGTTTCGCCTACATCGTAAGCATCCTCGCGTCACTCGTCGTTGCACTGACCGTTACACCCGTACTGTGTTCGTATCTGCTCCCAAACGCACCCGTCATGAACCGCAAGGATGAGAGCTGGCTCGTACGGCGACTCAAGTCCCTGTATGCGTGGCAGCTTGGTCCCATTCTCGACCACCCAAAAATTGTTGTGGCTACGGCGGCAGCGGCCGTAATCGCTGCACTCATGTTGGTACCGGGACTGGGAAGAGGATTCCTACCTGAATTTCAGGAGGGCACGTTGACGGTGTCCGCCGTCACGGTACCCGGCACAAACATCGAAGAATCCGACGGAATCGGCCGGTTGGTCGAACAACGACTCCTCGCACACCCTGCTGTCGTTTCGACCGCGCGCCGGACCGGCCGCGCCGAGCTGGACGAGCACGCGCAGGGTGTCAACGCCGCGGAGATCGATGTGCAACTCGATCTCACCGAACACGATTTGAACGAGACGATGGCGGAACTCCGTGAAACGGTGACATGGGTACCAGGCACTAACGTCACGATCGGTCAGCCGATTGGTCACCGCATCGATCACATGTTATCGGGAACACGAGCGGCGATTGCCGTAAAAATCTTCGGTCCCGAGCTTGGCGAACTTCGGCGTCTCGCGGAGGCGGTGCGGCAGGCGGTTGAAGACGTGCCGGGTGTGGCAGACTTGGCGGTGGAACAACAGGCTGACGTACCGCAACTCCGTATCATCGCCAATCGCGACGTCATGGCAGGGTATGGAATGACCGCCGGACATCTGGCCGACGCGATTGATGTCGCCTTCTACGGCGAGGTCGTGTCACAAGTGCTCGAGGGTCAGAACGTGTTCGATCTCGTCGTGCGATTGGACGAACGATATCGTGTCGATGCCGAGCAGATAGGACGAACGCTGATAGATACGCCGGCTGGCTCCAAAGTCCCCTTGCACTACCTTGCCGATATTCGGCAGGAGCGCGGTCCCAATACGATCAGTCGCGAAGATGTGCAACGAAAGATCGTCGTGCAATCGAATGTCCAGGGCCGAGATGTCGGGGGTGTTGTCGATGACTTCCGCGAGCGCATCGTTGCGGCGGTCACACTTCCCGAGGGTTATTACATCGAATACGGAGGACAGTTCGAAAGCGGGCAAGCCGCGTTACGGACAATAACCATCCTCTCCATTCTGTCATTGCTCAGTATTTTCGTCGTGTTGTTCCAGGAGTTTCGCAGTGCCACGTTGGCGTTCTTGATCATGGTCAATTTGCCATTGGCGTTGATCGGCGGGATTGTCGCAACGGCGCTGTCCGCTGGCGTATTGAACGTCGCGACACTTGTAGGTTTCATAACACTATTCGGTATTGCGGTGCGCAACGGCATACTCTTGGTGTCGCACTATCAACGGTTGCTTGGCGAGGGTTTGGCCGTTCGGCAGGCCGTGTTTCAGGGTTCTCTAGAACGCCTCAATCCGATTCTCATGACCGCACTTACCGCGGCCTTAGCACTCATTCCGCTGGCATTAGGCGGTGGCGAGCCGGGTAAAGAAATACAGGCGCCAATGGCCATAGTGGTGTTAGGCGGACTGCTGACGTCCACGGCGCTCAATATGGTGGTCGTGCCCGCACTTTACGTTTTGCACAACCGCCGATTCGCCGTGAAATGAACCCGTACGCTTACCGCCTTGACGGTTTTTTGACAACAATGTTCTCCGGTCCCGCCAGACCGCCTACCATCTCCGTTACCTCGCCGCTTGTGCGATCGATCCGGACAATCCGATCGCCGGCGAAGTCCGCGACGATGAGAC
>JAZDDD010000693.1:0-10917 GCA_036679545.1 Gemmatimonadota bacterium
ACACGCGAAAGCTCCCATCGAGACTCTCCGGAACATGAAGTGGGAGGGCGAGAAGTACGCCAAATCCCTGGCGTTTGGCTGGATACCCTAAACAGAGTGAAGCGAACCCTAATGACAGCTATCCGGACGTGCATTCTTGTTCTGATCTGCGCTTTTGCCTTGGCACCGCGGCAGGTGGTCGCGCAAACGGATCACATTGATCTTTCGTCCTTGCTACCAGGCCAACGCTTCGACTTCTTGGTTGGAGACTGGACCTACTCGTTCGATGGCGGCTCGGGGAAAGTACGCTATGCACCGGCCGTGGACGGATCAGTCATTCGCGAATCACTGGAGGGGCAAATCAACGGAAGCCCGTTCGCCGGTTCTTCCCTCATCACTCACAGCAATCAGACGAATGAATGGACGCAGCAGTGGATCGACTCGTTCGGAACCCATCTGCGCGGCACCGCTGAGATGGCAGAACACTCTGAATCGGATCTGCCGGCAATGGTTTCGGTGTTTGAGTCGGACGGCACATATTTCAAACATGTGTGGTACGATATCACACAGGATCGATTCGAAACGGACCTCCTCGTTTCGTCGGACGGTGTGAGCTACAGGCTCGCGCGTCGCGCTCCATATGTGCGCGTTCGCGATACCACGACTGTCCCGGAGCACAGCCCTCCGCAAATGTGAGATGTCGAAACGATCGGGGTTATGTCCTCACCGACGTGCTCCATGGGGCCGCCTGGCGCAAAGGGAGTGTCGTGCCATGCGTTTGTGGATTGGCGGGTTCGCAAACGCGGCCATGCAGACCCCAAGCAGGTCAGCGGCTGAACTGCTCTATCCACTCGAGGTTGTCGTCATCCTTTAGGGCGATGTAAACGTGACCGGGGCCAAACCCGAACCTCCGTTGCCGCGCACCCTCCCTGAGGTCCGTCCGCCGCTCGTCGAGTGGATCATCGCCGTGCTGGTTGGGCCCACTTGTGCGATGACCGGCACCGACAACCCAAGAAAGACAAACCTGACCAGCCGGACCAAAACCCGTGTGTATCCAGTCATGACATGAACCCTTCAGGTGGTGTTGATGGCGAGGGCGCGGTTCGATCCATTTTTTGAAAACCGCAAACCGTGCGCTCCTGTGGTCGTTTACAACGAAGGGTACGCCCATCGGTCGGGATGGGAGGGTTGGTACGACTTTGCACCCTCTCCCATCCTGGCAACCGGGGGTCGATCCCACGGTTGCCCAAACCATGTCCTTGATCGACGGAACGCATTACCCCACAAAATCACGCGGCCCGGCGTGTCTTCCCGCTGTTAGGCAGCCGATCAACGCTACGGTGGGCTCACGCCTGCAAACAAGTACGCAATGCCGGTGGCGGCCAACCGTAAGCTTGGACCGTCGGTGTTGGCAGCAAGGCCGACCGCCACCTTCTCCGTGAGGAGACTCACGATGAACGCGCGGCCCCCTGGCGATCCGCCGCTGTGCCGCACCCAGTGAACGGTGTGGCCGTTGACGGTGAATGTGTTCGTGTCCATGCCAAAGCCGTAGTATGTCGTATCCCCGTTTGCCGTCAGGAATGAAGATCCGACCAGGTCGGTCCAAGCAGAATCCAGCAGGGTCCCAGTGTAAAGACTGCGTCCAAAGCTTGCGAGATCACGCGCCGAACTGACAAAGCCACCACCGCCGAACTTACAGCTGGCGTCCAGATTGCCAATTTCCTCCCACCCGCGGTCGGTGGCCCTGTATGGTCGTGCTTTGGCTGCGCGTGGTAGATTGCGACGGTCCAACCGTGTACTAGACATCCCGGCGGGCTCGAAGATGGCGGCGCGCATGTAGTCGAGATAACGTCCAGTAGCGGAACGTAAACCAACTGCAGCGCTCAATAGTACGTATCCGTATGTGGTGTATGTTCGCCGCTGGCCCGGCCGCGCTGTCAGCGGACGGGTTCCGAAATGTGGCACCGCGTCGGTCGGGTCAGTGCAACTCAACGCGGCAAAGTTCTCCCAATCTCGGTCCGACGCATAGTGCGGGACGCCGGATAGATGACCTGCCAGCAGACGCGGAGTCACAGAGCGGTAATGGTCGGCAAGGCCTGGGACTATGGCGGTGACGGATTGATCCAAGTCCAACCGACCCTGGGCGGCCAGTCGGGCTGCGGCAACACCGGTGAACATCTTGGCGACACTGTAGACATTGAAGGGCGTATCGGGTGTGACGAGCTCGCCTCGCTCGATGTCAGCGAACCCGAACCCTTCCGCCCACACGATATCCTCGCCAACGGCTACAGCAATCGCCAACCCGGGATACTGCGAGACCACCGGAGCCAGCATTCCCCGCGCCATCGCTATGTTCTCGACGTGGTTTTGCGCCGTAGCCTGGCTGGGCCCGAGGGTGACGGCGGCGAAAACAGTGAGGTGTAGGGCCAACCTCATGGATGCCTCGTGGAAGGTGCTGATCTTGTCCTTAGACCGCTTGCGGGTTCGGATCGTTCGAATCCGTGAGCAACGGGTGACATAGGTGGAAAAACGTCCGGGGACATGGTTAACACCCTTTTCTTAGAGACTGATGTGTTCGCCCCGGGGGAGGTGGATGGGACTTTTCCGGCCATCTTCGGTTGCACTCGATCTCAACCCAACTCATCTTGGTCACCACAACCCTCAGGCTATTGAAGAGCATGCCAGTCGAATTGGAACCTGAGTCCCGAAAGGCACTGATCGCCTCAATCCGGCGGTATGTGGAGGAGAACCTCGACGCGGAGATAGGGGACCTAAAGGCCGGCTTTTTGTTGGATTACTGTCTCCAAGAAATCGGCCCAACCATATACAACCAGGCCATCGCAGATGCACGAGCCTTTATGCTTGACCGTCTTGTAGACTTGGAAAGTTTGTGTTACGAACCGGAAATGACCTACTGGTCAAAGACATCGTCGTGAGTCCCCTTCCAGTTTCGGAGAACAAATCGATGCGTACGATCACTCCCCGCTATTCATTAATAGTAGTAGCTCTTGCAATCCTTCCGCAGATTGCTGTGGCCCAAGCCGATCCACGACTCGGATCTCTGAAGGACCAGGCGTTGGAACTGGTCGAGGCCCGCTCGAAACAGGTCCAGGAGATCATCGATCACCTGTTCTCCTTCGGCGAACTTGGCATGCAGGAATTCGAAACCCAACGTTACCTCACGGGCATCCTGGCCGAGAACGGGTTTGATATCGAGCTAGGCGTTGCCGGGATGCCGTCGGCCTGGACCGCGCGTTGGTCCAATGGATCCGGGGAACCGGTGATTGCGTTGGGTTCCGACGTGGACGGTATTCCTCAGTCGAACCAAAAACCGGGTGTTGCCTACCGCGACCCAATCATCTCCATGGCCCCGGGTCATGGGGAGGGCCACAACTCGGGTCAGGCGGTGAACATCGTCGCCGCACTTGCGGTCAAAGAGATCATGGAACGCGAAGACATAAACGGGACGTTACTGTTGTGGCCGGGCGTGGCCGAGGAACAGGTGGCGTCGAAGGCGTTCTTCGTACGGGACGGAGTTTTTGACGACGTCGATGTGAATCTCTTTACTCACGTCAGCAGCAATTTTGGGATGAGCTGGGGTCAGGGAGGGGGCAACGCACTCTGGTCGGTGATGTTCCGTTTCACGGGTGAGACGGCGCACTCCGCAGGTTCGCCGTGGCGTGGGCGTTCGGCGCTCGATGCGATCATGCTCATGGCCCAGGCGTGGGAGTTCAAACGAGAACACCTACGACCGGCGGCCAGGTCTCACTACATCATCGTGGAAGGTGGTGATCAACCCAACGTGGTTCCGCAAACGGCGACAATCTGGTTTTACTTTCGCGAACGCGACTACGAGTTGACGAAGGAACAATACGACGCCGCAGTTTTAATGGCACAGGGTGCCGCCCTGATGACGCAAACTGAAGTCGACACGATACAGACGGTCGGTTCGGCATGGGGCCGCCACTTCAGCAAACCCGTGGCCGAAGTGACGTACGCAAATATTGAGCGGGTGGGCCTTCCGGAGTGGAGCGACGACGACATTCGATTTGCAGAGGCGTTCCAGGAAGAACTGGGTGTTGAGGTTACGGGTCTTGTCGATTCAATCCCCGAACTGACCGGACCGGTCGACTTGTCCAAGTCGCTCGGTGGCGGTTCGGATGACATTGGTGATGTCTCCTGGAATATGCCCACCGTGACGTTGCGGTATCCAGCGAACATGCGTGGCGGGCCGGGTCATAATTGGGCGAACGGGATCGCCATGGCGACACCCATTGCACACAAAGGCGGGGTAGCCGGTGCCAAGGTGCAGGCACTCACCCTGCTCGATCTCTTCCTCGACGGCGAAACTGTGGAAGCCGCGTGGGAGTATTTTAACGATGTGCAAACGGCGGAGACGGAATACATCCCGTTCATTTCCGCGACCGATCAACCGGCAATCTTTTTGAACGAGGATATCATGCAGAGATGGCGGCCGGCCATGCGTGAGTTCTATTATGACGCCTCGAAGTATGCGACGTATCTGGAACAGTTGGGGATCACTTATCCGACGATTCGACCGAAACCGGTATCGGACGGCAGTAACTAGGTGAACGCGCTCCTTAAAGACGTGCGCTTTGCAATCCGCAACCTCTGGCAACGTCCCACATTCGCCGCCGTGGCGGTCGGCACAATCGCGCTGGGCATTGGCGCGACCACTGCGATTTTTAGCGTCGTCAACGCGGTTTTGATCAAAGACCTTCCGTTCGAGGAACCGGATCGTCTCGTGCAGGTTTGGTCCAGCAACACCGAACGTGGCATAGCACGGGGTTTCATGTCGCCACCGGATATCGCCGACTATCAAGCACGCAACCGGACGTTCGTCGACCTCGCGGCGTACTCGGAGGCTGAGCTGGCTCTGATCGATACTGAGGGCTCCGCGGTGAAGGCCACGGGCACATGGGCCGGCGATAACCTCTTCTCGGTGTTAGGTGTTAGACCGTTGCTCGGCCGGACCTTTACGCCCGAAGACGGTGGAGCAGGTGCGCCCAAGGTTGTCGTGCTCGGACACGATTTTTGGCAGGACCGCTTTGGCGGAGATGAGAACGTTCTTGGCACGTCCATCACCGTAGAGAACGATGCGTACGCTATTGTTGGCATTATGCCACCGGGGTTCGACTTTCCGGCCCAATCCAATTTTTGGCTGAATCGATATCTTCTTTCATACCCGGGCAGGTACGCCAGGTGGATGGATGTAGTCGGTCGGATTCAACCTGGCGTGGATATTGAGGCTGCGCGCAGCGATCTCGCTAACATCGCGGGGCAACTCCAGGTTGAGTATCCCGACTGGAACCGTGCGTACGGCACGACGGTCATAACACTTCATGAATCAGTGGCCGGTGACACACGCTCGGCTTTGCTGGTTCTCCTTGGTGCCACGGCATTTCTGATGCTGATCGTTTGCGTCAATGTGATTAATCTTTTGCTGGCGCGAATGGCAGATCGCGGACGCGAAATCGCTTTGCGAACGGCGCTGGGAGCTGGACGGTTACGACTTGGCCGCCAACTCTTGACGGAGAGTTTGGTTCTTGCGGTGGCGGGTGCTGCCGTGGGTGTGGTGCTGGCGGTGTTGGGAGTGGAAGCACTGTTGACCCTGGGTCCCGCCAACCTCCCACGACTCGACGAGGTGAGTGTAGACGGGGGTGTCCTGCTTTATGTCACGGCCATTACCATCGTGACCGGTTTGGCTTTCGGTATGGCGCCGGTTTTTCGCTTGGCGCGGACTGATGTTCAACTCGTACTTCAAGATGCGAGCAAGGGTTCCACCGTCGGATTGGGTCGTGAGCGCATACGCAACCTATTGGTGACGACAGAGATCGCGCTCGCCGTTATGTTAGTGATTGGCGCGGGTCTTTTGGTCAAAAGCTATTCCCTTTTGATCGAAACGGACCCTGGATTCAACGCAACGGGAATCCTGACGTTCCAACTCGATCTACCCACGGCGAGCTATCGCGATCTGCCTGACGTTTCTGAGTATCACCGGAACATGACTGAACGGTTGGGTAACATTTCCGGTGTGACTTCGGTTGCGGGTACTGCCACGCTGCCGTTCGATCCGGAAGTCCCATTTCTTGGCAACTTCCTCATCAATGGACGACCTCCTCCGCGCGAGGGCGAAGAACCGCGCGCGCACTATCGGCAGGTCACGCCTGACTACTTCCGGACCATGGGTATCGGGTTAGTCAGCGGGCGGGAGTTTACATCTCTCGATCATGGAGATGCGCCGGGAGCCGTGATCGTCAATGAAGCCCTCGCACGGCGCTACTTCCCTGACAAGGAACCCATCGGAGAAGTCATCGAGGGTCTTCCGCCACATCTTGCGTTGGGTGGGTTCCTGGTCGATCAATTTCAGATTGTGGGTGTTGTTCGCGACGTGAAGTATTCCGGTCTTGCCGAAACATCCGAGCCCTCCCTGTACTTACCGGTTGCCCAAGCTCCCTTTAGGCGGATGAGTTTCACGCTTCGTACCACGGCTGATCCTATCAGCCTCATGACACAGGTGCGCGGTGAGGTAGCGGGCGTCGACCCCATCGTGCCGCTCTCTCGGATAGAAACGATGGAGCGCTTGTTGAGCACGTCCGTTGCGCGTGAGCGATTTAGTATGTTGCTACTCGGTCTCTTTGCTTTCGTGGCGCTGTTATTGGCGGCAGTCGGTATTTACGGCGTTATCTCATATTCGATTGCTCAACGGACGGCTGAGTTGGGTATCCGCATGGCGGTGGGTGCCGATGGCGGCGATGTGTTAAAGCTTGTCATGCGCCAGGGCGTCCGCCTCGCGACGTGGGGTGTGGGCGCCGGCTTGTTTGGTGCGGTCATGTTGACCCGTGTGATGGCGAGCCAGCTTTATGGCGTCAGCGTACGCGACCCGCTCATATTCCTCAGTGTCGCGTTGGTGTTGGGTTTGGTTGCTCTGCTGGCCACCTATCTTCCGGCCTTGCGGGCTTCTAGAATCGAACCGGTTTTGGCGTTGCAGGGCGGCCGACGGTGAGTTGCCGGAGAATGTCGGCCCATGCAAGGCATTGAGGCAATGGCGGAACCATATCTGGAACGACTTGCGAGTACCTTGGATGCGTTGCGGATATTGAAGTCGCGCCGCGTACGGTTGGAATGTCGCCACTTTTTTAGCGGTGCGGCGTTGTACGCCAACGGCAAGATCTGTGCGACCCTAACACCTAAGGGTTTTGCGGTCAAACTGCCCGAACCTGACCGGTTGCGACTCTTTCAAACACGCCTAGGTCGCCGTCTGAGGTATTTCAAGAATGGCCCGGTCAAAAAGGAGTACGTTGTTCTAGGCCGTGCATTGCAATCCCATGCCGGTCGGATGCGGTCGGTGCTACAAGACAGTATCAAATACGTAACGGCGTATTAAGGCGTTTGGTGCGTTCATCGTCTGTATTAGGCAATTCTAATTTGATGAGTGTGGCAATCTCTTACGACGTGCCATAAATTACACCACCCCCTTCATTTACCGCGGCTGTTTGTTTGGCAGTCGGGCGTTCGGAGCATCATGGCGAATATCATCATTCCACCCGGCTGGCGCATTCCCGATCGTGAAGCCACACCCGAATCGGTCTACTTCAATCGCCGCGCGTTTCTCAAACAAACCGCACTTGGCGCGGCGGCCGTGGGCCTTGGAGCGTGTGGAACGGAGTTCACGCCAACGGAAATCCCGGACGAACCCGACCTGAACAGTTCTTGCAACGCCAGTCCGCCGAGCCATCCGCTGCAAACGATCTGTCCGTCACCCACGGCCGATTTGTATCCGGCTAGCCGAAATATGGCGTACGAAGTCGTCGGCGGTCCTGCAGTGACCGATCGCATTGTGGCGGCGAGTTTCAATAACTACTATGAGTTTTCCTCCGGCGGATCGACGAACATCAACACCATCTGGCCCAATGTTGGGCCGTTACAGACTCAGCCCTGGACGGTCGAAGTCGTCGGCGAGGCGGAACTGACCGGCACGTTCGACGTGTCTGATTTTGAACGGGAATTTGGGTTGGAAGAACGTCTGTATCGCCATCGTTGCGTCGAGGCGTGGTCGATGGTTGTGCCGTGGACCGGTTATCCACTGGCCAGGCTCCTCCAAAAATTCAAACCACTCTCGTCGGCCAACTATGTCCGTTTCGTCTCATTCAACAGACCGAATGAAGCGGTGGGGCAGCGGGATCAGACTTTTTATCCGTGGCCCTTTTACGAGGCCCTTCGTATGGATGAGGCGCTGAACGAACTGTCGTTTGTCGTGACGGGGATATTTGGCGAGCCATTGCCCAAGCAACATGGCGCACCATGGCGCTTGGCAATCCCGTGGAAGTACGGGTTCAAGAGCCCAAAGGGGATGGTTCGTATCGAGTTTACGCGGGAGCAACCACCCACGTTTTGGCCTGATGTGTGGTCGGAGGAGTACGGTTTCTATTCCACAGTCAATCCGGCGGTCCCGCACCCCCGATGGACGCAGGCGCTTGAAATCCCGCTCGGAACGGTAGAGCAAAGAGTAACGGAGCTTTTTAACGGATACGGGAGTTACGTTGCGGATCTTTACGATCCTAATCTGTTGACGTACATAAGCTGATCCTGTACCAACTTGTTAGGAACCGATCCTCGTGAAGTAGCCAATCACCAAGTCGGTTCCTGCGGGTAAATTCTTGCCCGCGAGTGGCTTGCGGACTCCGATCTCAATTTGACCGGGGCCGGCGCCGATGAGAAAAGAAGGATTAAACCGCAACATCTCCCGCTCGGCACCGGTTGCGACCACCCCACCAAAAGCCGGCGTGTCTCCGTACCATCCGTCCAAAGCCATTTTGTATCCAACCGGCCCGATCTTTCCCCCAACCGCTGTATAGAAAAATCGTTCGTCTCCGAATGCACTGCGGCTGTCGGACGCTTCTTCTCTCAATCGATATCCAATCCATCCCATCACGTATGTAGGGTTGGGGTAGAATGAATGGCCCAGCTCGAGCAGCAACTCCCAATCACGTTGACCATCGCCCAACGGAATCACATTTGTTCCGACGTCGAAGTCGCCGACCGGTAGTTTTACGCCGGCGCGTATGGCTACGGGTGCCGTGATGCCAAGTGGTCGCAACGGATTTGCGCGAACATACAAACGGATGTCCCCAATGCCGGAAGACGTTCGTCTTCCAATCACGTCGTCAAACCGTAGCTGCTGGAAAGAAAACTGAGCCCAGGCATCTACGCCCGGTAGAAGACCTAATGCCACCGTTAGGAATGACTGTGTCGACACCGCATGACCGTTGGCCTGAAAGGGGTTGACGTTGCCTTGGACGTTGTATACGTCCCGGGTGTTTTGGTGGTACACCGCTATGGATGCCCAACCCCGTCCGGGTGGTTCCACCCACTGCGCGTGCAGGGCGAATGGGTAAGTACCGAATGTCAGTATCGCGAACGCGGGGCCAACGAGATGTAGCCCCTTCATATGTCGGAGGACGGTTCGTGAAACTCGGCGGAAGAACTCATCGTAGGTTCTCATGTAACACACGCATTAGTAAAATCGCCATTAATGTCTGGGAGGGCAGAATGTTGCGAAGATGGATTACCACGTTCGTCACAGTATTCACGGTTGTGTTGTTCGCGGCCCCGCTGAATGCCGGGCCCATTGCCGACCATGCAATCTCGGTAGAGAACGCCGAAGAAGCCACCATTACGGTGCGAGTCCGCAACGAATTTCGTTGGGACGTTACGGTACAGCTCGTGACCCAGAACGGTCGTACCATCGACCTAGGACCTGTTGCGGCTGGAAGTGGCCTCGTAGCACAGGTGGCTGAGTCTATCCTGGATGGCACCGAGCTATTGCGGTTACGTGCCGTATCCGTTCAAAACACCCGCAGTCATCTGGGTGAATCGTTGTTAACAGATGATACTGTTACTAGCCAATTGTTTTCCGCCAATCTTGGTGGTGTCGTCGAAATGCGCGTCGGCGAAGAATTGTCTGACACACGGGTCTGGGTACACCGCGGTTAAGGGCATGGAGGGGCGGCCCGGGTGTGATCTGAATCACAACTGAGTACCTGCACCCGGGTGCCTCCAAATGTGGCCCCGTTCTCCTCACAGGATTGCCACGGGACCGGGATGCGCAACCTCCGGTTCCAGAGGTAACTTAGACGCCATGCCCAAATCGACGAAGGGGGGCACGTGGCGACGGTTGCCGAGCTAAGGACCCAGGCAAGAAAACTCGAAGAAGCGGGCGACTCGGTCGAGGCGCTGGCGCTCTATGACGAGCTGTTGCGTCAATACGAGCAGGATCCGGGTACCGTCCCTGATGTGTCAGATGTCTACGTACGGGCCGGGGACCTGCGAATCCAACTGCGACAACCGGCGCGCGCGTTTGCGTCCTATCAACAGGCTACCGAACTCTATGCAAAACTAGGGTCGGCCAGGGACATCAAGAACCTGTGTGTCAGGATGATCAATGTCGTACCGGCGGCTGGAAATGTATACGCTCGGTATGCCAGACGTTTGTACGAAAATGGTCACGTGGAATCCGCACTCGATGTGCTGGTCGAGTATGCCGGCAAGGCAGAATCCGACCTTGTGACGGATGCCGTGAACGCTCTGGTGGCACGACCGAGCGGGGAGAGACGCTCGATGATGTCGGATCTCTTGAACACCATCGACGCAGATACCAGCGGTCAGGTGTCTGCCGCGCGACGAGTATCTGGCGAACTACGAAAAGCTACCGATCCCACCGCGGCCGATCATTTGGCAGGTGTTAGGTTTACGGTGCGTAACGACGAGCCGGTACACCGTGTCAAAAGTGTCGTGGGACGTTCCGTCAGTAGCTCCACACGCGCTGCGGCGCCGATAACGGTCCAGAACCCACATGATGCTTCGGTCACGGAGCGGGGCATTGGCCCGCGTTTGTCTTGGGCCTACGTGGGAGGA
>JAZDDD010000694.1:0-4887 GCA_036679545.1 Gemmatimonadota bacterium
GGACTGGTTAGGCGCTGTCTCCGCGCTCCAGAGTCAGTTGAACTTGCCGGTACATGCGGGCGGCCTCACCGCTTTGTCCCTTAAGGGCATGGCCCACTACCTGCAACTTGGCCCGGAGAAAGAGGTGTTCCTCTTTGGTGAACGACGGGCACGTCTGCCTGCGTGGTTCCGGAGTCACTCATGGGGGATTCGAATCCGATACCTTTGCCCCAACCTGTTCGACAACGCTGGGGCAGCCGGTTTTACGCGGCTCGAGCGGAGCGCCTACACAGTCCGAATATCCGCTCCCGAACGAGCCATCCTCGAAGTGCTGCATCTTGCCACCACGAACGAGGCCGTCGAGCACGCAGTGGAACTTATGGGCGGATTGAGCACGTTGCGCCCACGTGTTGCGCAGGAGCTGCTTGAGGCGTGTCGATCGATCAAGGTAAAGCGCTTGTTCCTTTGGGCGGCGGAGCACTCGGGACATTCATGGTTTACGCGGCTTTCGCCTGACACCTTGGATCTTGGTGTGGGGAAGCGCGTGCTGTACCGTGGTGGGCGGCTCGACCCTACCTACCAGATAACCGTACCGTCGCTGGAGTCACTGCGGGGTGTTTGATCAGCCGTACGTGCGGCAGGTGGAACTCATGCTTCGATGCTGCCCGAGGTTGGTTGTCGATGAAGCGTGGGGAGCCGGAGTGGACCGCGCTTGACATCGAACACCTCGAACGCCTGCCGGCGCTCCAATGGAAGCTCCTAAACATCCAGAGAATGGACGAAGGCAAGCGAAACGCCGCGTTGGCGAAACTCGAACGAGTGTTGCAGGCTTGACGTGATCGTTTCCAGCACGGTGCACTATGCATTCGCGCGCGCTATCGAAATCCAATCCCACGAGCCGGTCGAGCGGGCGAGACATCGACGTTGCGGGACGCCCCGCTCACCCGCGATCTCAGCAATGCGATGTGCGCCGGCTCCGATGGCGTCCACCACCGAACGCAACTCAACCGCCGGCGGAATCCCCTTTACTATGCGGTCCAGCATAATGCGGGACTGCATAATGTGCCACATGCCATTGGTCACTTTGCCATGACCTTTTTCTGCCGTGGTTCCTGGCGGCTCAACACCACAGATGGTGCGATCGAAGGTGTGGAGCCCGAATCAGGGGTTGCTCAAGGTCGTTCGGCGGGCTCGACATCAGGGCCGATGGCCCCGACGAAGTTGCAGTGTCTGTACAGCGGTCGAGCTAATTGACCTCAGGCGTCACGGTAATTCTGCGGATTAACGATTCGAGTTCTGCCCCCGATACCGACGCTCGTACAGTGATCCGGTAGTTGCCGTATTTCGCCGTGCCTGTCGAGGGCCGCTGCTCCTCTGACGACGTGACTCCCACCGCCTCGAGCGTTGCATCATCTCCAATCGTACCGGTCGACACAATTCGTATGTAAACGAGCTCGCCGGTTCGCGTGGTTTGCGTGATGCGGATCTCGGCGCGATTCAGGGCACGTTCAATCCGTTCAATTCTGGATCCATCGATTGAGACCAACGGGCCACCCAATAATGTCTCTGCTATAAGTCGAGGTGTGACTGACCACGCAACTTCGGCATTGGACGGCGGCGTGTTCGAAGCAGCCTCGCGTGCGCGTGCAGTTTGTTCGGCGTCCGTGACGACCATCTCGTCCAAAGACACCTCCGCTCTCCGCAGTTCGAAGTCGGCAATCGTTTCTTTATTTTCCGAAACCGCAAGACCGATCTCAGTGCTTCTGTACCCAATGCCGATCACATCAACACTCACGGATCCAGCCGGGACGTTTGCGATCTGATAGCGTCCGTCGCTATCGGTGAGGGCAACGCGGTCGGTTCCGGCGACGGCTACCCGCGCTCCGGTAATGGCCCGTTTGGATGTGGCATCACGCACGCTGCCTAGGATTGTTCGTCCATCTATCTGGGACGCGGCCCGCTGGGTGTCTGAAAGCGCAGAGGCGACTGACGCTGTGGCGTCACTGGCTTTCCCCTGAAGTTCAGCATCCGCGAAGCCACCGGTGGGTTCAAGTCGATCTCCCTCACCTGCATCGTTGATGGGCCCGGGCAATACATCTGCGGCTAGAAGAGGTGTGTCGCCGGGTGCGTTGGGCTCCGTTACCCCGGACCGTTCCTGACGGATATCGGCACGGGATGGTGCCGCTGTGTTCTCTCCAACACTTTCGCTCACTGCGACGATTACTGGCGCATCGGAGAACCGGGCCATGAGATAGGGCCGTCCAAACCACCCGCCGATGCCAACGGTCACGAGAATCGTTGCAGCAAGCGCGAGGATACGTGTCCCACGACGTTTAGTCGGTTTGTGCGCGGACTCTTCTTGAGGAGACGGCGGGCCAGCTACCTCACTGACGATATCGGGCTCGTCCCGCTCGCTCGCAACGGGAGAATCGGCTTCGATGAAAACAATCTCGTCTTCACTCGGTATGGCCAGTTCCTGAACTTCAGATTGTTCGTCGACGACCAACGACGGTTTTTCGTCGGAGACGTCTGCATCGTCGTCGGTGGCCGCGGTGAGTAATTCGTCGATCTCTTCAACAGACTCTTTTGCGTCTTCCGCCGTGTCCTCCGCCTTGAAGATGACGTCGTCTTCAGCGACTGGTTGGTGATTGTCCGGTACGGCTTCGGGATCACGTCGTTCTTCCGACGACGCGTTATTGGCCTGAAGCATCGACAACAGATCGTTTTCCACCGCGTCATCGATGACGCTCTCGATGTCAATTTCGAAGTCTCCTGTTGCGTCCCTGTCCGTTTGTTCGTGACCCCGTAGAAAACGCGACCGTTGGGAGTCTGCCTCTGACCCGTTGTCCTGTCGTGCGGCCGCTCGTTTTACGATGTCTTCAAACGACGGTCCCGAACGCGCCGGAGGCGTTGCGACATCGAGTAACTGATTCGCGGCCTTGTATACCTGGCGAACTTCTTTGAGCAGTGCCGAACACTTCGAGCAGTCGGCGATATGTGCGCCCACCGCTTGACGTACGGCCGGATCCGCAAACTCCAGATCGCGGTCCAGGTACGCGTGCAGCTGGGCTTCGTCTACATGGTCAACCACGTGCGACATGACGCTTCTCCAGTTCCGTATGGGCATCGACCAGGCGACGTCTGGCACGTGCCAGAGTCGTTCCCACCGCGCCCGGAGACAAACCGGTCTCCTCGGCAATTTCTTTGTAGTTCATTCCGGCATCCCATAGGAGCAGGACGTCTCGGTCCCGGTCCGACAACTGGTCGAGTGCCCGCCTCACCGCCTCGACACGCTCCTGCCTTTCGTAATTGTCGGCAGGACCGGTCGCGGACTCCTGTCTCACCTCTGCCTCCCCTTTGATAAGGACTAGGTGTTGTTTCCGGCGTATCGCGGCTCGGGCCTCGTCGGCGGCCAGATTTACGGCCACCCGGAAGAGCCAGCTCCGTGGATTCTCGGGCGATTCGTCCAAGCTTCGGACAAATGCCTCCTGCGCGAGATCGTGCGCCCGGTCCGGATCCCACACCTTTCGGTGAAGGAACCGGACGAGGTCGTCATACGTCTCTCGGTACACCACAGCCCAGTCCGTACTCACGGCTTGTATGTACTACCCACGAAAGCCACGCACGAGCTGGTCGAGTTCGTGCTCGGATGGATTGTCCATTGCATCTCCCGTAATCCGAATACTGATTTTGCTTCCTCCAAGTAAAATCCGCTCGAACTGCGAGAGCCAGGGTTCCAACTCCGGAGCCATGCGGAGCAATCGAAAATAGGCATCGCTGAATTGGGCGATTTCGACGACCGGCAACCCCTCTGTATGCGCTAGATCCGTCCAAGTTCCATCCCGCAGGACGAACGATCTTCCGGCTACGCGACGGAGGGTGCCGAATTCATCTCGGGTATCCGTCACATCATTGAGCGCGTCGAGTTCTGCGGCGTTCGAAACCTTGATTTGTTCTTGCGCCCGTTTCGAAGCTTCGACGGCGTTTCGTCCGGTTGAGCCGCTGGCCGCAACGATCTGATCAAAGCGTACCGCCGCCCCCACGGTCTGGGGCATTGGGCGGTCTGCGTCAAACTGGCGTGTTGGGCGTGCCAAGTCTGCTGCGACCATTTCCGGTTCCTGTACGAGGTACGACGTGTATTCGCTCAAGAGGCCGTACCGCAATGCCGTTTCGCGAATTTCACGAATCAAATCCTCCGTCCGTCCTTCCAACTTTGCGGTACGGGCCAAGAACCCCAGTTTGCGTGCCGCCCACAGACGCGGGATGAAATCATTCGACAATTGGTGCTCCGGGAACGTTGCCCGTGCGGCGAAATTCTCTGTGCGTCCGGCTCGCCGCCCGGCGATTGCGATGGGCTCCTCGTTCTCGGTATCCCCCTCGTATCGGCCAAAGATGACCAATTCTTCGCCCGTAAACAGGTCGGGAATGGTGACCGGGTAAATTTCGGAGAACCGTACCGGTGTGTCGCTCAAGCGAATGTCGGTGAGCACGGGGTGACTGATCTTGGCTGCCACCGTACCAAGCGCTCGTTCGACACTTTCACCGGGCGCGACGTATTCCGTTGCACCATGGCCCTCCGCACTCAATCGATCGAGCAAGTACGTGTTGACGTCGTATCCAATACCAAATGCAAAAACGCGTGTGTTCCCGCGGTCAGCGGCTGCGCGCTGGGCGATGCGTTCAGGGTCCTGTTCGCCGACGGACGGCAGACCGTCAGTTAGGAATAAGACCACCGAGAATCGGTTCTCTGGCGATGAAAGACGGAATGCTTCCGACAACGCGGCATCGATGTGGGTGCCGCCATCCGCTCGAAGGTTGTCCACCCAATCGCGAGCCGCGGCGATGTTCGCATCGGTCGCGTGCATCCATCGATTGCTGTGCGCGGACACGGAATTGCTGAACGCGATG
>JAZDDD010000695.1:0-3162 GCA_036679545.1 Gemmatimonadota bacterium
CGTTTGCTGGAACCCGCGACAAACGCGAGCGCGTCAACGAGAGTGGTCTTTCCGCTTCCCCCGTGACCGATAACGGCCACGTTTCGGATCGCGTCGCCTGTATACACCCGCATATGGGGGGCCTCCTTCTTTGGGGACGCAAAACATGACCACCCAATGGACAGGTGTCAAACGGTATGGCGGTAGGGCGGAAAGCGGTAGGGCGGATAGCGGTAGGGCGGTACCACCACGTCCCTACGGGGAGGTGGGTTGGGTACCGCCATACCGCCATACCGTTTTCCGCCGTACCACCATACCGCTTTCCGCTTGTCTTAACTTTCTGCCTCCCAGGTCGTCTGCCATTTACGGTCTGGGGAGGACCGAGAAAATGCCGAAGTTAAAAACCCTTCAATTCCTAATAGGGACGGTCGTGGCTGGGACGTTGCAGCCGTCCTCTGCCGCCATGGCCCAAACCGCCGTTCGTGACTCGGCGAGGGCTCATGCGTACCACCTGCTCAATCGGATCACATTCGGGCCCAAGCCCGGAGACGTGGATCAGGTCCTCGCTATGGGGATCGACCAATTCATTGCACGGCAGCTCGACCCGTTTTCCATCCCGGACACCGTGCTGAATGAAACGCTAATAGACTCACGAATCCTGAACACCACGACGGAGACCCTCGCCAAGTTATTTCGTGAACGTCGCCAAGCCCGCATCGCACGACAACGGGCCGGTGGCGACACGGCGCTCGGCTCGGAAACGCGGCGCATGACTCCGACCGACCCTGGAAATGTTTTAGGGCGGTTACTTGCGGAATACCCCAAAATAACGCTCACTCGGGCGGTGCAATCGGAGCGCCAACTGTATGAGGTTATGGTCGATTTCTGGACAAACCACTTCAACGTCTATTCGGCCAAGGGACCCGTGCGTTACCTGCTGCCGGAGTACATCGAAGAAACGATACGGCCTTATGCGTTTGGTCGTTTCGAGGATCTGTTGATCGCAACGGCGCAAAGCCCGGCGATGCTCGTATACCTGGACAATGTACAATCCGTTGCGGTCGGTTCAGAGCCACCGCAGCTCGCGAACATGGAGCGACGACTCCGACGCGCCCGGCAAGTCGGCAACACGCCCGCCCGGCGCGCCGGCAGCCGTGCCCGGCAGGTCGGCAATCGTGGCCGGCGCACCATGCAGGGGAGCAACACCGACAATGTTCGCCGAGCCGAGGAACGGATGGCCAGGGTGCGAGAGCGATTGCCATCGGGACCAAACGAAAACTACGCGCGAGAACTTCTCGAACTACACACCTTAGGTGTAGACGGCGGTTACACACAACAAGACGTCGTCGACGTGGCGCGGATCTTTACGGGTTGGAGCATGGGCGGTCGTACGCGACAGGATCCATCCAACTTTGTGTTCAACGCGTGGGCGCACGATACCGACAAGAAGACGGTCATCGGTCATGATTTTCCCGCTAACGGCGGGATGACGGAAGGCGTCGAGCTTCTTCACATACTCGCAACACACCCATCGACGATACGACATATCAGCTCGAAGCTTTGCACACGGTTTGTACTCGACGTGCCACCCGACGGTTGCATTGACACCGCCGCGCAAGCGTGGATGGCATCAGACGGTAACATCTCAGTTGTTGTTGGCGCGATTATCGAATCGCCAGGCTTTTGGGCAAGTGCGGGTCAAAAGATAAAGACCCCCCTCGAGTTCGTGGTGAGTGCCGTCCGTGCCGTCGACGGCGTGCCTGACACCACACTGGCATTGCCACAGGTCGTGCGCCGCTTGGGACAACCCTTGTATGGGGCCGAGGCACCCACGGGCTATCCGGAGACAAAGGAAGATTGGGTTAACGCGGGTGCGTTGTTGGGCCGGTTCAATATCGCATTGGGTTTCGCAAGCGGACGAATTCCGGGTGTCCAACTCGACTTAGACCAACTCATTCCAGTGGAAGCCGACCTAGAAGACATGTTGGACGCGGCGAACCAGAACATCCTGCAAGGCACGGCTTCGGAGCACACGCTGAATGTGTGGCGCAATCAGGCCCGGGAGCGCCCCCCGTCCGAGAGGCGCGTGTTCATCATTGGCTTGGCTATTGGAAGCCCCGAGTTTCAACGACAGTAAAACGAGGTGTCCTATGTCAACCAATAGTTGCAACAGACGTGTCTTCATGAGAACCGGTGGTCTTGCCCTTGTAAGTCTCGGATTGGACCCGCTGTTTTTGTCTCGCGCTGCATACGCTGTAGACGGCCCGAAGAAAGACAACGGTAAAACACTCATCTGCGTTTTTCAAAGAGGCGCGGTCGATGGTATAAGCGCGGTGGTACCTTACACCGAGCGCGCCTACTACGACAACCGGCCGGGCATCGCCTTGCCACAAGCGGGGCGTGAAGACGGTGTGATTGACTTGGATGGCCAATTCGGACTTCACCCAGCGCTTTCGTCCTTACACCCCATGTATGCCGATGGCAGTCTGGCCATCGTTCACGCGGTCGGGCTTCCAACGGCAACACGAAGCCACTTCGATGCGCAAGATTTCATGGAGAGCGGAACACCGGGTGTCAAATCGACGAGCGACGGTTGGTTGAACCGTTACATCAACCACACGCGAGATCACACCGACACACCATTTCAGGGCGTGGCGATGGGAACCAACCTGCCGCGGATCCTGCGAGGGACGGCTCCTTCTCTTGCCATAAACGACCTGCGCACATTTGGTGTTCGTGCGCCAAGTGGCGCGCGCGACCGGATCACTGACGCGTTCGAAGAACTCTACGCAGGCTCAGCATCAGGTATCGTTGCTCAGTCATCGGCTGAAGGCTTCGAAGCGGTTCGCATGTTGAAGGCGGCCAATGCCACAAGCAAAGAACCGGCAAACGGAGTGTCTTACCCCAACAGTGCTTTTGGTCGGTCAATGAGACAGCTCGCACAACTGATCAAGGCGGACCTCGGTTTAGAGATCGGTTTTGCAGACGTTGGCGGGTGGGACACACATGCGAACCAGGGAACCAGTCAAGGACAACTCGCCAACCGGCTGAGAGATTTTGGCGACACGTTAAGCGCTTTTGTCCGAGACCTCGGCCCCAGAATGTCTGACGTTGTGGTGTTGACCATGAGTGAGTTCGGACGAACCGTTCGAGAGAACGGTAACCGGGGAACCGATCACGGAC
>JAZDDD010000696.1:0-2706 GCA_036679545.1 Gemmatimonadota bacterium
GTGGATCACCGAGGCAGTCGAATGGCCGGGAGCGGCCATTCGATCCCGTGATCGTCCGTCTGCGCCACCCATTCAACCGTTCACGGTGTGGTGTGTGGTCAATCTGGAAAGGATCTCCGATCGTTTAGTTTCCGGGCGCGTCAATTCAGCGCTCCCGAACATCGAACAGAGAAGAGGAACGGATGCGACAAGTTTCTGTGACAACGGCGGTTCTCATGGCAGTGATGGGGTCGTCGCTCGGTGCCCAGAACCACGACAGCCCGAAAGCGAAAATGGTGCAGCGGTTCGAGGAAAATGCCACGAGCCTCCTTGGAACGGTGAAGGGGTTAACGGAAGCGCAGTGGAACTTCAAATCGGCGCAAGATCGATGGTCTATTGCGGAAGTTATGGAGCACATTGTGTTAAACGATGAGTGGACGTTCGGTCTGATGACGCAAGATCTCACCGAACGGGATGTGTCCGACGAGGATCGCGAGTTAGCTGAGCGTGGTGAGGGGCAGCTTGAGGCTACCCTCCGCGATCGATCCCGGACCTTTCAAGCCCCCGATGCTGTCCGTCCCACTGGCCGATGGCTTGGCGGCGATCCGGTAGTGGAGGCGTTCCAAACCCATCGGCGGCCCTGGCGCGAATTTATCGAGCAGGCGGATTTCGATCTCCGGTCTCGGGTCGCGCCGCACCCAATTCTCGGCCCTGTGGACGTTCATCTGTGGGCTGTTGCCGTTGTTGAACATGGTAATCGCCACCTGGCGCAGATTAGAGAGGTGATGGAACATCCAGATTATCCATCGTCGTAGAGATGGCGGCAGCAGCAAATAAAACCTGTATGTGGACCTGATCCCGCCACCGCACGGGTTGGGATTCGAGTCGCAGGGAATGTGGCGACGAATCTTGATGTTACCAGAATGCGTTGCGTGACCTGCTTGAGACTCCCGCTCGATCCACCAGCGGCACCGAGACCGACGCCGACGAGCGTTTTGGGGACCGACGACCGTGGAGCAATTTTCCCTTCTTCGACAGTGGCGTGGTCATTGCAACGAGGATGTCGGAAGAGTTTTTTCGTGCTCAAGGCTCCCGGGCGTTCAGTGCTGGTCCCGTAGGTCATCTCCACCAATGAAAAAGAGGTTGCAGACTCGCATCGACCTGCGGCCGTTGTCATTGTCGCTACTCGATTACGACAGTCACGCTGGTCGTTTGTTGCACCGAGCTGGCAGTTGCCGTGATCGTGACGACGTATGTACCCGGTGGTGTACCGTTTTCCGGCGCCGTTAGCGCCTCCCGGCATCCCATGGCCAGCACTACGACGAAACCGTAGGCTGACAAGGCCCAGCGGGCGCGCCCACGTTTCATCTGTGAAATCCGTATCAACATTGCGTTCATCAACGCGACACCGGCTAATCCGAGAATGAGCCACTTGTAATCCGGCAGCCTGCCGTTCCAAATCGGCGATTCAACCGCCGTTTGGACGCCCGCCGTCGTACTGATAGTCAACGTCGATGTTTCAGAACGGCGCCCGACCACCACCGTGCTCGGCGAAAACGTGCACGATGCGAGTGCTGGGACGTCGGAACACGCAAACGAAAACTCCTCGTCCACTGCACCGTCGATCGGGTTGACTGTTACAGAGTATGTAGCGTCGTCACCGCCAACGATCGTGCGGCTCATGGGTGCCCGCTCTACTTCAACCATGTCCGTGGTTACTCTGAATCCAACATTGTCCAATCGCCCTACGTCGGGGCCGCTGACAAACTCCCCGCGGATCGAAAGGCTTGTGATGTTGGCCAACACGGTCTGCAGATCTTGCTGGGTGGCCGGATCGCCGGCGATGATTCCGTTCTTCGTGTCGTCCTTGATCCAACCAGCCGTTTCTGAAAGCGGTACCGAGTAGTGTGTCCAGTCCAATCCGTCGCAGAGGCCCGGATTGCATGGAGTGTCGAGCACCAATCGAAGGCCGCCGCCTTCGAGGACTACGTCCTCCGAGTTGAATTGGTTGCTTGTAGGCGTCTGCATCAGGTCGAACTCTAGCGGTTGTCCGTACGCACACGATACGTTCCCAAGAAACGTGCGAGGTGCACGCCAGTACCACGTTCCACCGGTGACGTCGTCGGTCGCGGACACGTGCCCTCCGGGATTGCCGCCCGTCGCTACGTGGTCCGGTATTACCGTTGAGTTTTGCGCGTCACCGACGACAGTCCAACCTTCGGCAGAGAAGTCGAAAGTGCTAAGGGCGGTGCACGGTTGGAAGTCAGTCGTGACCGGCTGCTCATTGCAAAAACTCATGTCGTCGTACAGCACCATGCCGGGCCTATCCCACGCTGACAATGAGATATCTGTGATTGGCCCGGGGCCGACGGCCACATCACTCAAACGCAGTACGCCGTCGAGATACACGTCAACGAGGTTTGTCGCCAAATCGATCACGGCTTCGACCTCGTACCATCTCTGTAGTTCGAGTTCGCTCGCGGTCAGAAAGATTAAGGCGGAATCCTCGTTGTTATCGTAATTGATCCGCATGTGCGCGCCGAAATAAAGCTGAAACTTCTTGTCCCAGAGTGGGTTACCGGTGGTTCTTATTTCCACCTTTGCGAGAGTCGGGTCGCCGCCGGGAGTCAACGGTCCATCAACTAACACGTTCATCTTGATGCCGTGTGTGCCCGTTGTTTGATTGACGACGTCCTTACCCATGATGATCGTATGACCGGGCGACGC
>JAZDDD010000697.1:0-5035 GCA_036679545.1 Gemmatimonadota bacterium
CGCTGGCGGTCTTGCGGTACACGTACACGGCGCCCGGGTCCATTTCGTTCAGCGGCTCCGCGACAAAAACCTCACCATCGCCAACGGCGACCGCGCTACCAAAACCTTGTGCGGTGACCGGCCAAGATACGGCGCCGAATACGAAAACGGCGCAAATCGAACAAGTAAACTTCTTCATTTGGTAAATCCTGTGAAACAGATCAATGCGGACGAATCGACACGACTCGTCGTCTCAGGTTGTGGCCCTTTTTTCGGGCGCGTGGAAAGATACACCGATTACGAAGACACGTGCCCCACCGTTGGCTTGTGGACCTTTGACCCGCTGAAGGCATACTAATCCTTTATATAGGGGCCGTACCGGAAGCGCGGTACCACCACCGTGCCACCGGTGGTGGGTAACTGACCTTGCGCAACGTCCGCCGGGACCCGAGTTTGTTTCCTGAAACAACGAACAGCGTTTGGTGTACTAAGTTGATATTTCACAACCGGTTGAAGCGTTTCACCAGAGCAGCCAATCTTTTGGCATATCTTGGTGTGCTACTGACCGCACCCGGGGTCGACGCAGTTCTCGAGGCGCGTGCAGCCGGCCACGAAGCTCATGTCGAGGCTCAGTCCGACGTCTATTGCAGCCCGAGCCACGACGCGTACTGCCAGCTTTGCCGAATACTCGACCTGCCGAGTCCCCGCCCTGAACGCGCACAAATCAGCGGCACCGAAACACGTCAACATTCCGACTTCCACCTCGTAGCACATCGGCCGGTTCGATCAGCCGCACCCAGCCCGCAAATACCAAGAGCCCCACCACTCGCCTGATTCCCAACAAAGACAATTTGAGTTCAGTCAAGGCAGGTCCGTCATAAAATCGGGTCGCCGCGATTGATCACGTCAACAATGGAAACTCAGGGGACAGGGTGTGTTTAAAGAAAATGCGCCAACCGGCGGACAGGTGATGACGAAGGTGATTATGAGCATGGTCACTCTCGTCACCCTATCGTTCGGCCTGCCACAGGCGGGCCAAACGCAACAAGATTCGACGACCACGATGTTGCGTGCACTGCTACGCCGGCTTGATTCGCTGGAACGGGTGGTGGCGGATCTACGGGCGTCACAACGAGATACCACACAGACAACGGACGAGGTGGCCGCGTTGCGAGCCGCTGCGCGCGCGGCGGTGGGTGACGCGCCGTCAAACACCACACCGACCGAGGGTCAAAGTCGCACGCGCAACTTACAGATTCTCAATCCCGAGATCAGCGTCACAGGGGACGTGGTAGGTAGTATGTCCGCGGCGAGCCAAGAGTCCGCTGCGTTTCGCGGTACGCCACGTGAATTTGAGTTTTCGTTTCAAACCGCTCTTGATCCGTATACGCGCACGAAGGTTTTCATAACGCGCGAAGAGGACTTTGAGATTGCCGGAACTCCGGAGCGCGAAACTCCGGCGGCGGATGGTTCAGGACCCGTCCAAGAGGCGCCGGGGTTCGAGATCGAGGAAGGATATATGTACTGGGTTGGGCTACCGGGTGGATTTGGCGCGAAGATCGGAAAATTTCGCCAAGAGATTGGCCTTTACAATCGGTGGCACACACATGCGCTTTTCGAAGTAGAACGACCGCTTGCCGCAACAACCTTTCTCGGAGAGGACGGTCTTATCCAAACGGGCGCATCGATTGTGCTTCCGACTTTCACTTTCGGACCGGCAACGCAATCGTTGACGTTCGAGGTCACGACAGGCAACAACGATGTCCTTTTTGAAGGCGGCAGCCAAATGAGCTACTTGGGCCGGTTTCAAAATTTTTGGGATGTCAGTAACTCAACGTATCTCCAACTTGGCGCAACCGGTGTGTACGGGAAAAACAACGACGTCGATCTGGAATCGCGGTTGTTCAGCCTTGATATTGCCCTGCGTTGGAATCCCGGTCAGGGGTCGTTTCGGGACGTGCAACTCAAAGGCGAGTGGTATTTCGTCCAACGGGATCGAGGCATCGAGTCACTGTCCGGAAACGGCGGCTATCTTCAGGCAAACTACCGTCTCAATCGCCAATGGATCCTGGGGGCTCGCACCGACTACGTCGAGTTCGTTGACAACGCCCCTAACATTTTGCAGTTCGCACCGAGTGTGACTTGGTGGCAGAGCGAATGGGTGCGTGTGCGACTGCAGTACAACATGCTGCGTCCCGCAGGAGAGGGCGCAAACCACACCCTGTTGCTGCAATTCGTCTGGGCCATGGGACCAGACAAACACGCAACGTACTGAACGACGGTTACGGTCGAGGAGACACAGAACAATGTTAAACCTAACAACACACACGACGCCGCTCATTGTGATCGTCGGCGCACTTCTCGCCACTGCGAACGATGGAGCCCAAGCACAAGACCGGTTGAAAGTGGTCACGACGCTCCCGACGTACGCGGCACTCGCCAGGGAGGTGGCCGGAGATCTCGCCGATGTGGAATCGATCGCGCGAGGCGACGTGGATCCGCATTTTGTCAACGCCCGCCCAAGTTTTGCGGCAATGATTCGCGGCGCGGACCTATTTGTGAGCACGGGCTTGGACCTCGAGCTATGGGTTCCCGCACTGCTGGACCGCGCCAACAATCCGCGCGTACTCGAAGGCGCACCGGGTCACGTGACAGCCTACGCTGGCATCCGCCTTTTAGACGTTCCACAAAATGTGTCTAGAACTGGTGGTGACGTACACGCATTCGGCAGTCCTCATATTCACACCGACCCGGTGAACGCCTTACTTGTGGCACGCAACATCGCATCAGGATTGAAGCGAATCGATGCCCAAAACGCGCCATCGTACGATGCAAACCTAGCAAACTTTCAAACGCGATTACTGAACCGGCTCTTCGGGGCCCAGCTCGTCGAGGTTCTGGGAGAAGAAACGCTTGTACAACTTGCATCGACTGGAGAGTTTTGGAGCTTTGTCACGCAACAGAGTCTGCAGGGACGGCCCCTGACGGATTACATCGGCGGATGGCTCGAACAGGCCGCGTCTTTCCGGGATGGGCGCATGGTGTGTTATCACAAAAACTGGGCGTATTTCAGTGAGAGATTCCGCATCCCGTGTGCGATGTACGTCGAGCCGAAACCGGGGATTCCCGCTTCACCCGGTCATGTGCGTGACGTGGTCGACTTCATTCGTGCAGAGCAGATCCTCGTACTCTTTGCAGCGAACTATTTCAGCCGATCGCAGGTGGAACGGGTAGCGTCTCGAACAGGTGCCGTGGCCGTGATCGTGCCAGAGCACGTGAGCGGTGCGGAAGGTGTGGACGACTACTTCGCGTTGATCGACAACTGGGTAACACAACTCGCGTCGATTTTCCGAGAAACATCGGAGTAGGACGAAACTATGTTGGAACTCATGCTCCCAGCGTTGGTGGCTTCCCTCATCTTGCTGGGGATCCACAGCTACCTGGGCATTCACATCATCGCCCGTGGCGTGATCTTCGTGGATCTCGCACTGGCTCAAGTTGCCGCGGCTGGGTGGGCTGCCGCAAACCTGGGACTCTCACACGTCATTTCGGATCTGACCGGTGTTCCGGAGAGCTTCGCAGGGTATTCCGTGGGTGTCGCGGCGACACTCATGGCGGCGGCACTGTTCAGTGTAAGCCGTTTCGAACACAAACACGTTCCACAGGAAGCAATCATCGGAATCGTCTACGTCGTAGCATCCGCACTTACGATTCTGCTGGCGGCGCAAGCACCCCGCGGGTCTGAGCACGTGGAGCAGCTGCTAACGGGAAGTCTCCTGTGGGTAACATGGCCGCAGATCGCCAAAACGGCCGTCATGTACGCCGTTATCGGCGCAGTACACTGGTCCCTGCGTCACCGGTTTCTCACCATCTCACTAAACCCCAAAGAAGCGCAGTCACGCGCATGGTCAGTTCGATGGTGGGATTTCTTATTTTATGGCCTGTTCGGTATCGTTGTTACGCAGTCTGTCGCAATCGCCGGCGTACTCGTTGTATTCAGCTTCTTGGTAATTCCCGCAGTGATTGCGTTCTTGTTTACATCCAGACCCGGGCCGATGCTCGCTTTGGCATTGACCTCCGGAACGGTCGCAACCATTCTCGGTTTGTTCGCATCCTTTAGGTGGGACCTGCCGACCGGACCGGTCGTGGTTTGTGCTTTCGCTGTGGTACTAGTGGCGGCTTTCATATTACGCGCCCTTCGCAATCGGAGCACGGCGAGCGTATCGGCTCCGGGAGTGTAATCCCCGCTTATCGCGTCCCTGGTCGGCCCTGAATAGCATCGGCCGGAGCCGTTTCATTGTCCCACGCACCGGCTTCGGTGACACAGCTAATCGGTCCGGAGCGAGATTGCGGATCAGACGTTACCGAAATGATGCATTCAGCTAGACCCGGGGGTAATTCGAACGGTCCCTTCAGTTGCACGACGCTGTCCTCGAAAGTCTGAGGCATCTCTGCTGGATTCCCCCCCCGTCTCCACACCATCCCAGATTGATTTGGGAAACGAATCGTACCGTCCTGCGAGTATTTGAAATTGAAAAAGATTGTTCCGGATGCCAACGCGTAATCGATCTCGTATAACCGGTCGTTGCCGTCTGGCTTAACGCGCACCGCCTCAATGCGCCGCACGCGAGGACCCGAATCCGGCACATGCAACGTCAGGGTTGATGTCGTGATCCGGAATCCACTGCCGGCATATCGAAGGTCAGCGGCGTTCCACCAACCGATCAGTTCCGCCGGAACCGGTATGCTCGGCTCTTCCGTGGGTCGAACGGCCAACGTGCCGACGAGAACTACTAGGGCTAGCGACGGAAGTAAGAGCTGCCGTTTTTTAAACGGGCGGCGCCGAAACATCCGTCTCGGTTCAGTAACATCGATCACCGGCAACCCCATAAGACTGCGACGCCTCTCCTCCGCACTACTCTCGATGGCTGGGGCGAATTCTTCAGGGTTACTTTCGATCGAAGTGGTGAGTCTTTCAGCGGTCATGTCAAAACTTCTCCGCCAAACCGATATAACCGCCGTCGTCGGCTCTGATGATGTCGTCGCGAGCAGCGCT
>JAZDDD010000698.1:0-3203 GCA_036679545.1 Gemmatimonadota bacterium
CGGAAATCGCCCGACTGAACTTGGCAAGCGAATTCCACGCACGGCTGCACGCGCAGATCCAAGAATTCGACGAACAGCTAGTGTAGTGAATGGAAGTTGCCGTTACTTTTTGCGTCGTGTGGTGTTTGGTCTTTCATCAGGAGGATCAAACTTATGCGAATTGCACGGACGATCGAATTGACGGACTTGGAACGAAACACGTTGACGAAGTGGGCGCGGGGTCGATCGACTCCGGCGCGGCTCGTGCTGCGGGCGAAGATTGTGTTGCGGGCGGCCGACGGGTGTCTCAACAAGGATATCGCCGGCGAACTGAATACGTCGAAGAAAACCGTGTCGTTGTGGCGAACGCGTTTCGCCGACCATCGCCTGAAAGGCATCGAAAAGGATGCGCCGCGCGGCGGGCGACATCCGAGCGTCCGTGCGAAATTCGAAGCGGAGATCATTCGCCGGACGACGCGGGAGACTCCCGCCAACGCCACGCACTGGTCGACGCGCTCGATGGCGAAAGCCGTCGGTTGCAAGCAGAGCATGTTCTCGCGTATTTGGCGGGACAACGAATTGAAACCACATCGAACCAAGACGTTCAAAGTTTCCAACGATCCGAAGTTTGCGGAAAAACTGGTCGATGTCGTCGGCCTGTATCTCGATCCGCCCGAACATGCCTTGGTGCTTTGTGTTGATGAGAAGAGTCAGATTCAAGCACTGGACCGCACGCAGAAAAGTCTGCCGATGTTCCCCGGGCGGCTCGGCACGATGACGCACGATTACAAACGAAATGGAACAACGACGTTATTCGCCGCGATCGAATTGGCCGAGGGCAGGATCATCGCTGAATGCATGCCGCAACATCGGCATCAAGAGTGGTTGAGGTTTTTGAAGAAAATTGACCGGGAAACGCCGAGCGATCTCGACCTGCACCTGATCGTGGACAACTACGCGACGCACAAACATCCGAAAGTGAAAGCGTGGCTCAAGCGACACAAACGCTTTCACATGCACTTCACTCCGACGAGCAGTTCGTGGTTGAACGTGATCGAACGCTGGTTCCGCGATATCACCAATCAACGAATTCGTCGCGGCGTGTTCAAGAGCGTCAGCCAACTGATCGAAGCGATCATGGATTACGTCGACCATCACAACAACGATCCCCGAACATTCACCTGGACCGCGAAGGCCGCCGACATTCTCAAAAAAGTCACCCGCGCCAAAGCCGCCCTCGATAAAACACCAACTGCTTGACTCACTACACTAGGCCCTGATCAAGCGATCGTTGAAGTTTTTTTCTGAATCTGGCGTGAAAAAACTCGAAATCCCCGGTGTTCTTGGCGTACACACCAAGTGGACTTCAACAACTCAAGGAGGATTTCGAGTGAACAAGATTAAACAGCGAATTGTGCGCAACCGCAAGCGGAGAATCTTACGCCGCTTGAATGAATCGTCCTCGGTCGATCGCGGAGAGCCGATGTTTCGGCCTCGGAATCCGCAGTATGAGATCTCCGCACGAACGAAAGCTTTTGATTGCGGCGGCATCGGCGCGGTTCATCAATTCGTCCGCGACATCGGGCTCGACCGGCGGATCGATGAGGGTTTGCAACTCCTCAAGATCCATCGGCCCTATCATGAGTCCGATCACGTGCTCAACATTGCGTATAACGCGTTGTGCGGGGGAACGTGCCTCGAAGATCTTGAACTGCGCCGCAACGATGAAGTCTATCTTGATGCGCTCGGAACCGATCGCATTCCCGACCCGACCACCGCCGGCGACTTCTGCCGCCGTTTCTCGCCGGGACACATTCGCCGATTGATGGAGATCTTCGACGAGACACGGCTGGAGGTTTGGCGGCGTCAGCCTCAGGAGTTCTTCGAGCAAGCGGTCGTCGACGTGGATGGCACGATCGTCCCCACGCATGGCGAGTGCAAACAGGGAATGGACATCTCCTACAAAGGCGTGTGGGGCTATCATCCGCTGCTGGTCACGCTCGCCAACACGCGGGAAGTCCTGCGGATCGTCAACCGCAGCGGCAACCGGCCGTCTCACGAAGGCGCCAACCGCGAGATTGACGCGGCCGTGAAGTTGCTGGCCCGCGCTGGATTTCGTCGCATCCTGGTCCGCGGCGACACGGACTTCACGCAGACGAAACATCTGGACCGCTGGGACGACGTACCGGGGTTGCAGTTTATCTTCGGCATGAATGCTTCGACCAATGTGCACGTCATCGCCGATGATTTGGCCGAAAACGCCTGGCGGGAGCTGACTCGGCCGCCGAAGTACGAAGTCAAAACCGCGCCACGCCGCCGCCCGGAAAACGTCAAGGAGCAAATCGTCGAGCAGAGGCAGTTCAAGAACATCACGTTGGACTTCGAAACGGTCGCCGAGTTCTCCTACCAGCCGACGAAATGCACTCGGGAGTACCGCGTGATCGTGCTGCGCAAGGATCTGACCGTCGTCAACGGGCAACCGAAGTTGTATCAGGACTATCGCTATTTCTATTACATCACCAACGACCTCGAATCCACGGCGGAAGAAATCGTGTTCTCGGCGAACGACCGCTGCGATCAGGAAAATGACATCGATCAGTTGAAGAACGGGCTGCCCGCCTTGCACTCCCCGGTGGACAACCTCGAGAGCAACTGGGCCTACATGGTCATGACTGCCCTGGCCTGGAACTTGAAAGCGTGGATCGCGTTGTCGATTCCCGAGTCGCCCCGTTGGCGCGAGCAGCATCGCAAACAGAAACGCGAACTGTTGCGGATGGAGTTCAAACGTTTTGTGAACGGGTTCATTCGCATCCCCTGTCAGGTGTTAAAGACTTCACGACGAGTCGTGTATCGTCTGCTGGGATGGAATCCGTACCTGCCCCTGTTCTCGCGGTTCGTCAGCGTGTTGCGGCAATAACGCGCATTGTCGAAGCCGGGGTACGGATGTCCCGGTCCGCATTCACCCCTTGGCCGGAACGGAAGAAAGCAACTCACCGATGACAGAACGACAACCCGCCCCCTTCATTACGCCGCAACCGCGCCGCGTCCACTCGCCGACCGCCCCTCAAGCAAAAACCACCGCCACGCAAAACAGCATCCAAGGATCGCTTGTTCTCGGACTAGCCGGCTCAAGAAAACGGTCTACGATCATGAGTTCACCAGAAACAACGCCGGAAACTTCAATAGTGTCGATCAAATTCCGCCAGTTTGAACTGATATCTCCC